>NZ_QTZH01000001.1:0-177891 GCF_003462585.1 Ruminococcus sp. OM04-4AA
ACATCACTTTGTTTTTTTTGGAGCAAGTTTCCCGTTCTATCTTGCAAGAATAGTCGAAAGATATATGTATAGAAGAACTACAACTTACTATGACTATTATGCAACATTTACAAGTAAACTTCCTTATATAGTTTATCTTATATCAGTGTTTATGTTCTTCTCAATGTGTGTATATCTAGCGACTAAACCTAAGAAAAAGCATGCGTTTATAGTACTTGCAATGTATGTTATGTCAAATGGTATATACCTTCTTATAGGAACTAGAAACCCATTTATACTAAGTCTTCTGTTTGCCTTAATATATTACTGTATGAGACAGTTTAGCGATAAGAAGGAAGTCTGGATAGCAAAGTGGAAAAAACTCTTATTATAGCATCAGTACCCGTACTTATGCTTGGCATGGGTGCCATGAACTACCTAAGAGATGATGCGGAAGTTGCAACAAACGGAATTATGGCGCTTCTTATAGATTTTATTTACAAACAGGGAACAAGCTTTGGCGTTCTTGCAAAAGGATACTTATATGAATGCTATCTTCCGGTAAGAGCTTTTAAAAATTATACATTTGGACCAATCATTGATTATTTCTATAGAGGAAATATAGGGGGAATGTTGTTTGGAACAACTCCGCTTCCTGAAAATAACTCTATAGAACTTGCTTTTGAAAGTAATAGTTATGCCCATAACATTTCTTATATTGTAATGGGAGATGATTACCTTCAGGGTCATGGTATAGGAAGTAGTTATATTATGGAACTTTTTACTGATTACAGATATATAGGAGTATTTGTATTTAGTATAATACTTGGAATCATTCTTGTGGCTATGATGAAGTTAGCGTATGCAAAGAAGGTCCTTCCAATGGCCTTAAGTCTTGTAATGCTTCAGGACATACTGTTCACACCACGTGCCAGCTTTATGTCAAGCTTCATGCCATTATTTACAGTTCAGTTCTGGATAGTTATGTTTGTTATATTCTTCGGGGCGACCATGCTCGAGCGGTATACGAAAAGCGATTATGAGGACTTTGATTTAAAAAAGGAGAAATAAAATGTTTGAAAATTATTCATTAGCAGATTTATTAGCTAACACTTACAAAAACTTTAAGAAAAACATTATTGTTGCACTTGCGGCATTTTTAGTTGTGCTTGCTCCATTTGTTTTAAAAGC
This sequence comes from Ruminococcus sp. OM04-4AA, assembly GCF_003462585.1. Taxonomy (NCBI): domain Bacteria; kingdom Bacillati; phylum Bacillota; class Clostridia; order Eubacteriales; family Oscillospiraceae; genus Ruminococcus; species Ruminococcus sp. OM04-4AA. Next base: position 1,171 of record NZ_QTZH01000001.1, read on the forward strand.
AGTTCAGCATAAGGATGCTGATACTTCACATGGAACAAACTATTCTACATATATTGTTTATAACGTAGAATCAGACAGAGTTTCTGTCGGTGAGAATGGTGAGAAATTAGAGCCATTTAGTGAATTTTTCGCTAATCTTATTTATGCAAATATGAATGGTGCATATATTTTTGAGGATGTAGACGAGAAAGTTTTAGATAAGATTTCTGATGATCTTTCAATTGATAAAGTACAGCTTAGAAATACAGACAGCAACTACTGGTCTGGTAAGATTGAAGTTAAAAGTACCGCGGAAAATGGTTCTGTAACTGTAAGACTTTTAACAGCAAGTGAAGAGTTTAATGAGCTTGTCGAGGAAAAGGTTGATGCTCTTGTAAAAGAAGCAGAAACTCATCTTGAAAATGTAACTATAAATAAAGTAAACTCATTTACAACAAGCTCACCAACAGATACTGAAAATGAAGATGAGATCGCAGTTAAAGGTGTTGCTATCAATAAGGGAACAATTATCAAAGGTGCAGTTATTGCATTTATATTTGCAGTATTCTTTGTATTATTTATGAATTTTGTTCTCTATGTATTTAACCCTTCAATGAATGGTGTTTCAGCATTTGAGAAATACGGCCTTAAATTTATTTACGAATACAGAGGAACAGCTGATCTTGCAGAAGTTCTTAAATACGTTGAAGAAAATGAAGGTAAAGTTACACTTATGACTACTTCAGATAAAGTTAAAACTTCTTTTGATAAAAAACTCGCAAAAGACGAAAGCAGCGTAAAATATGATATTGTCAATGCAAAAGATACACATGCAGTTCTTGCAGCAGATAAGATCATGTTTATTGAAGAGTGTGGTATAACACGTTACAGAGACTTTGAAAAAGCCTTAAGACAGGCTGAAAACTTTGGCAAAGAAGTTGCAGGAGTTATAAATATTCCATTATAAAGTTATTTAAGCGGGAGGAAACAAAAATGGTATTTGGTGCAATATTAGCAGGCGGAAAAGGAACAAGAATGGGAATTGACAAGCCAAAACAGTTCCTTATGTTAGGAAGCAGACCTATTATAATTCATACAATTGAAAAGTTTATTCTTTCTCCTGACATTGATGAGATTTATGTAGGCGTTCATCCAGACTGGATTGATTATACAGAAGATCTTATTAAGAAATACATTGATTCAGATAAAAATATAATCCTTGTTCCGGGAGGAACTGACAGAAACTCAACGATCTTTAATATTATTGATGAGATCGAGAAGAGAAACGGAGACGATGAGGATAATATTATCGTTACACATGATTCGGTAAGACCTTTTGTTACACTTAGAATTATAGGAGAAAATGTTGAGATGGCTAAAGAATGCGGAGCTGTTGATACAGTTATAAGCGCAGTTGATACTATTGTTGTTTCTGAAGATGGAGAAAAGATTACATCTATTCCAGACAGAAGACAGATGTTCCAGGGACAGACACCTCAGACATTTAAAATTTCAAAATTAAAAGAACTTTACAATGATCTTTCAGATGATGAAAAAGAGATCCTTACAGATGCATGCAAAATCTGTGTTGTTAGAAACGTTCCTGTAAGACTTGTTAAAGGTGAAGTTTCTAATATGAAGATCACTACAATCGATGATATGAAAGCGGCTACAGCACTTATTATGGAGGATATAAAATGTTAAACAGTGTTTATCAGTTGATCACACCTAAGACAATATCCGTAAAACATGAAGATGTTGATACTAAAGATCAGGTTATTATAAGACCTGAATATCTTGCTCTTTGTCATGCTGATCAGAGATATTATCAGGGTAAAAGAGATATAAAGATTTTAAGGAAAAAGCTTCCTATGGCTCTTATACATGAAGCATGCGGACGTGTTATCCATGATCCTACAGGAACTTTTAAAGTAGGACAGTCTGTTGTAATGATACCAAATATACCTGGAAACAGAGAAGAGAAGGTTATTTACGAGAATTATGGAAAAGGCGGTGGATTCTTAAGCAGCGGGCATGACGGATTTATGAGAGAGTTCGTAAATCTTCCTGCAGACAGAGTAGTAGCTTTTGACGATATAGATAAGAGAATTGCAGCAATTACAGAATTTATAAGTGTTGGAATGCATGCTTATTTAAGATTCAGTCTTATTTCTCATGAATATAAAAATTCAATCGGTATATGGGGAGACGGAAGTCTTGCATTTATTGTGAGCAGTATCCTTAAGAAGAAATATCCGGATACAAAGATAATCGTTATAGGTAAGAATACAAGTAAACTTTCACAGTTCTCATTTGTTGATGAGACAATACTTGCTGATGACCTTGAAGAAGGTTTTAATGTGGATCATGCTTTTGAGTGTGCAGGTGGAGAGGGAAGTTTCTACGCTATTGATAATATTATTAAATATATCAATCCACAGGGAACAGTTATGCTTATGGGTGTATCGGAAAACAAGGTACCTATAAATACAAGAGATATTCTTGAGAAAGGTCTTACATTTGTAGGAAGCAGCCGTTCAGGACGCGTTGACTTTGAAAATGCCATTAAGTTTATGGAGGATAAGAGTATCCAGAGAAGACTTAAATCAATAATCTATGAAACAGACGAAGTAAAAAACATTTCAGATATACATAAAGCATTCAGCGTTGACATAGATACAGACTTTAAGACTGTATTTAAATGGAGCGTATAATTGCATAAATGTTAACTGAATATTCTCGTGCGGCAGAGCCGCCCGTCCGGTGTGGCGTGAGCACCTATCCAGACGGAATGAGCCACTTTAATGAGAGTGTTACTTTCGTAGTGATTTATCTAGACCATACACCTCACGCATGGACCTATCATGATCAGCATCAATAAAAGAAAAAGTAGAGGAAAGGAAATCTCATGAGAGGAAAACAGGCATTAAAAAATATGGTGGCAAGTCTGCTTTTACAGGTAATTGTTCTTTTGTCTGGATTGATATTGCCACGTTTTATTCTTGAGGCATATGGATCAAGTGTGAATGGAATGATCACTTCAGTAAATCAGTTTTTAACATATCTGGGTCTGGCAGAAGCAGGAGTAGGAACAGCAACAGTTGTTGCTCTCTATACACCTCTTGCGTTGAAACAGACGGAAGAAGTGAATTCAATTCTTTCGGCGACAAGAAAATTTTATAATAAATCCGGAATGCTATTTCTGGCATTAACACTGGTACTTATAGGGGTCTATCCGTTTTTTATTTCAGGACAGCTTGAGAATAGTCTTGTGCGCTGGATGATACTTGTCTTGGCAGGAAGTACTTTAGTGGATTACTTTTTTCTAGGTAAATACAGAGTTTTATTGACTGCAAATCAGGAAGGGTATGTGGTTGCACTGATTCAGGCAGCAGGAACGATCGTTAATATGGTTGTTTCTATTTTTCTGATTTATATTGGAGCAGGTGTTCTTTTTGTAAAGGCAGTTGCAACCGGTGTATACATGCTTCGTCTTGTATTGGTTAAAATCTATGTAAAACGAAAATATCCTGCATTAGATTTTTATGCAGAACCGAATGAAGGTGCTTTGAAACAAAAAAATGCGGCATTGCTTCATCAGGTTGTTGGTATTATTGTAAATAATACTGATACGACAGTGCTGACAATCTGTCTGGGAGCAAAGTCTCTTCTTGAAGTCAGTGTATATGGAATCTATATGATGGTGGTTAATGCCGTGAATCAGCTGATGACATCTTTTTCGAATGGTCTGACTGCAGGATTTGGAGAAGTGATCGCCAAGAATGAGGAAGAGACACTAAAAAAGAGCTATTCAAGTTATGAGTATATGTATTTTGTAATCATGTTTATTGTGATAGCCTGCATGGGAGTCCTGATCCTGCCTTTTGTCGGGGTATATACCATTAACCTGACAGATGTACAGTATGTACGTCCGGTTCTTGGAATTTTGTTTACATTAATTGTTTTTATGCAAAATGTAAGGATTCCGGGATTGACGATTATTTGCGCAGCAGGGCATTATAAGGAAACGAGATATCAGGCGATTTTGGAAGCTGTGATAAATATTACGGTTTCTCTTGGACTGGTATGGAAGTTCGGCATGGCAGGAGTTCTTCTTGGTACAGTATGTTCTTATGGATATCGTTCTTTTGAAATTGTGTTCTATACAAGTCGACATCTGGTAAAAGGATGTGCAAAAAAATCCATGTTTCGAATTTTGAGAAATGTATTTACAGTGGCAATTCTTTGTACGGTTGGAACATATGTTATTCCGCAGGAAATAACATCTTTTACTACATGGTTTCTCTATGCAATAGGAATGGGGCTGACAAGTGTTTTTTTTGTTGTGGTGATAAATTATGTGGTTGAACCAGATGAATTTATGCAACTTAGACATCGGGTGAATGATATAATTAAAAAGGAATAGAAGAAAAATAGGGGAAGCTTTGAAATGATTCCAGTCTTTGTTGTACTCAATCGGAGTTCTTATATTACCAAGTGAGGAGTTCTCTTATAAAATCAACGTTTTCCGCACATTTTTCGGATAAAAAAGGGTCAGTCGTGAAAAACTGCCCCTTTTTATTTTTAGTTGGATTAATTTCGATTACAACATTATGGTATCCAAACCCCATCAGCACCGACATAATAACGAGAATTATCCACCCATTGAGAAACTGCCATGCGTCCATCGGATTTTACATAGTAGACTCCGGAGATCCATTGGTTTGTCAGCATTTGACCAGAAGAGTTCATGAAATACCAGTATCCATTATAATAAATCCAACCGGTTACCATAGCACCACTGGAGTTCAAATAGTACCAACAATCATTGATGTATGTCCAGCCGGTTACCATAGCACCACTGGAGTTCATATAGTACCAGCAACCATTGATGTATGTCCAGCCGGTTACCATATAGCCATTGGAGTTAAACCAGTACCAGTTTCCTTTGATGTATTCCCATGAATTTGCAGGGTAAGTTCCATCAAAATGGCAGTACCACCAACCAGTATTATTTTTAACCCAGTATCCGTTATCCTTTGTATATCCTTCAGCAGAGTAAGTTCGCGGAGTGATATATTGAGTATAATCCTTGAAACCAAAATCAAGATCTACATTTTCTGAAATTCCATCTACTATTCCTTTGCAGCTGCTCTGCCATATGTTCCTTTGAATGGATAAATCATATTTATAGTTATAACGTGCAATCCAAAGATCAATTCCGGACAGATAAGAAGTATCGATATGATTTTTATACCAGTCTTCATTACAATACAGCATTGGTTCATATCCAGCTCGACGAATTTCATCAAAGAATGTTTTCGCTATTCGCCCAAGCTGTGCCTTACTTAGATTTTTTTGTGAGGAATCTTCTAAGTCGAGAACAATTGGATATGAAATCTTATATCCCTGTAGTTGATCAATTACAAACTGTGCATCATTTAATGATTGATTTTCAGTTGTGGCCGTGCTGTAATAGTAAACACCTACGGGGATTCCGGCTGCAATTGCATTTGTCATATTTTGATTATAATAGGTATCTAGTTTATGCTCTGAACCATGAGCAACTCGTATGAATGCAAATTGAATACCATCCTTTTTAACAGCAGTCCAGTCGATACTTTCTTGCCACTGAGAGACATCAATCCCTTTTAAAGACCCGCTTTCATAGCTATTATTGTCAATCCAATAACCATTACTATTGAAATAATACCATTGCCCATTAATCTTAGTCCAGTCAGTTTGCATCACTCCGCTGGAATTAAAATAGTACCATTGTCCGTCGATTAGCTTCCAACCAGTTGTTCTAACACCATTCTCATCCATATAATACCATTTTTTATAGACCATCGTCCATCCGGTGACCATATAGCCATTGGAATCAAAACGATACCATTCACCATTAATGCATTCCCAGGCGTTTGTGGAATAACTACCATCGTAATGGGCATACCACCATCCTTTACTGTCTTGAATCCATTGACCAGAAGAAGAATCACAGGTAGCAAGCTCATAGAAATTAAAAGAATCTATGACTTCTTTTCCAAGAGAAGAGCCAGCTGTATCTGTTTCTTCTTCGGCATGTGCTGTTAATGAGAAAGAACCAGTTAAAAATATCAAGGTGAATAATGCGAATCCTTTTTTAAATAAATATTTTTTGTGCAAATATGTTCTCCTTTCCATAGGGGTAGCATACAGTTTCCCCGTTATTAACGTAAAATCAATCAGTTATTCAAAATGATTATATCATTAAGTAAAATGAGAATCTAGTTAAGTAAGAAAAATTTAAAATATTTAAAATATTGTCTTGCATTATAAAAATAAAGGTGCTATACTACCTGTAGTTCACGAAAAAGGAGAAATATAAGTACATGAACAAACAAGAGCTTGATTTACTGAACATCATAAAAAAAGAAGCATATGTAAATCAGAGACAGTTATCAGAAGCTTCTGGTTATTCACTTGGTAAAGTGAATACTTCATTAGCAGAACTTGTGAAAGCCGGTTATCTGAATGCAGATTATAGATTGACCGAACAGGCAAAAGAGTTATTTACAGAGAATAGACCAAATCAGGCAGTGATTCTTGCAGCTGGAGCGGGAATGCGAATGATACCGATTAATACAGAAGTGTCCAAGGGAATGCTTGAAGTAAGAGGTGAAACCTTAGTAGAACGACTGATTAAACAGTTGAAAGAAAAAGGAATCCATAAGATCACTATCGTTGTTGGATTTATGAAAGAACAGTATGAATACCTGATCGATGAGTATGGAGTAGAGCTGGTTTATAATAAGGAATATGCAGTAAAGAACAATCTGTTTTCGTTGGCAAAGGTAAAAGATAGATTGGAAAATGCGTATATTGTACCGTGTGATCTTTGGTGCAGAACAAATCCTTTCTCAGAGACTGAACTGTATTCCTGGTACATGATTGATGAGATGCCGGATGAGGATAGTACGATTCGTATGAATCGAAAGATGGAATTAAAAGCAGTTGGTGATTCGGAAGCTGGTAATCATATGGTAGGAATTGCTTACATCAATAAAGAAAGTGCAAGAACTTTAGAACAGAAAATCAGTGAAATGAAAGAACATCGCAGATATTACAATTCATTTTGGGAAGATGCAGCAATGGAGAAAGGGAAAATGATTCTTTTCCCGAAAGAAGTAAAAAAAGGAGATGTTCTGGAGATTAATACATTGGAGCAGTTGAGAGATCTTGATGAGAATTCAGATCAGCTGAATTCAGAACTTCTTGATATTATTGCAGAGACGCTTTCTTGTGAACAGAAAGAAATCACAGAGATTGAACCCCTGAAAAAAGGAATGACTAACCGTTCGTTCCGCTTCCGTTGTGGTGAAAAGCGTTATATCATGCGAGTTCCGGGAGAAGGAACGGATAAGATGATTAATAGAAGCCAGGAGTATGATGTTTATCAGGTGATTGGTCCGAAAGGATCTGTGATCCAGTTCGATATATGTCGAAAGAAAAAGGGTATAAGATTACAGAATTTTTAGAGGGTGCAAGGAATTGTGATGCAGAAAATGAAAATGATGTGAAAGCATGCATGAAGTATCTGAGAAATGTACATGAGCAGAATCTGAAAGTAGATCATTCTTTTGACTTGTTTGAGCAGATTGAAAAATATGAACAGTACAGAAATGGAGAGAAATCCATTTATCGCGATTATGAGAAGACAAAGGAAAAAATGTATGAACTGAAATTCTTTGTTGATCAGCAGGAAAAAGAGTATACATTAACTCATATTGATGCAGTTCCGGATAACTTTCTCTTTGTGGATGACAGGATATATCTTATTGATTGGGAGTATTCAGGAATGCAGGATCCACATGTAGATATTGCTATGTTTGCAATTTATGCATTGTATGAGAAAGAACAGATTGATCGTTTGATTGATGCTTATTTTACAGAAGGGTGTCTGGAAGAAGTCAGAACAAAGATATATTGCTATATAGCAATCTGCGGTTTCTTATGGAGTAACTGGTGCGAATATAAGAGAATCCTCGGAGTGGAGTTTGGTGAGTATTCTCTGAAACAGTATCGTTATGCAAAAGAATTTTACAGGCTTGCAAAGGAGAGAATGGAAAATGACTAGAAATGCTATTATCATGGCTGCCGGAATGTCCTCAAGATTTGCACCATTGTCACTGGAGACACCGAAGGCACTTCTGAATGTGAAAGACGAAATTATGATTGAACGTCAGATTGGACAGCTGAGAGAAGCAGGAATTGATGAAATTGTTATCGTAGTCGGATATTTGAAAGAAAAGTTTGAATATCTGAAAGAAAAATATCATGTAATTCTTGTTGAAAATCCATATTACAAACAAATGAATAATTTTTCTACTTTGTATGTTGCGAGAGAATATTTGAAAAATACCTGGATTTGCTCAGCAGACAATTATTTCACAGAAAATGTATTTATGGAAGAAAGTGAAAATGCATTTTATGCTTCTGAATATGCAGATGGTGCTACAGAAGAGTGGTGTATCAAGACTGATAATACAGGGAAAATCATAGGGGTTCAGATTGGTGGCGAGAATGCATGGGTGATGAAAGGTCATGTATTCTTTAATGAAAAATTCAGTACACAGTTGCTGCCGTATCTTGAAGAAGCTTTTCAGAAAAAAGAACTGTGGGATGAATACTGGGAAAATCTTTATATGGCGCATATGGATGAAATGGAAATGTATATCAGAAAGTATGATGCCGGTATTATTGAAGAGTTTGACAGTATTGATGAATTAAGGGAATTTGATGTAAAGTACAAAGAATGTACGGGCAGCAAAGTACTTCGGGAGGTTTCAGAGAAATTGAATTGTCCGGAAGGGAAAATGATACAGATGAAACCGGTGAAATCCAATGGAGATGTGATTGGATTTGAGTTCTTATGTGATGGAAAGAAATATGAGTATTCTTATACATCAGGATTAAAGACAAGGTAAGTCGGAAAGGAAAGCAAATGGAAACGAAACAGACAAAACAGACAGAGAAAAAGAAGGTTGACTGGCTTATTACATTATTGCCATTAGGGCTTATTGTGGTTTTATGTATTTTATTCTTCTTTAAGCCGGAGCAATCCAATCAGGTGCTTAGTCAGATTAGATATGTATTTGGTGATACATTTGGAACTTATTATCTTGTGATTGGATTAGGTGTATTCCTGTTATCTATTTATGTAGCAACATCAAAGTATGGAAATATTGTTTTGGGAGCTCAGACTGAAAAACCAAAATATTCTTTCTTTGCATGGGGTTCCATGATGTTTACAGCAGGACTTGCGGCAGACATTCTGTTCTATTCTTTCTCAGAATGGGTCATGTATGCGACAGACCCGCACATTGCAGAACTTGGAAGTATCCGTGAATGGGCAGGCGTTTTCCCGATTTTCCACTGGAGTTTGATTCCGTGGGGATTCTATCTTGTGCTTGCAGTTGCTTTTGGATTTATGCTTCATGTACGTAATCGTGAAAGACAGAAATATTCTGAAGCCTGCAGACCGATTCTTGGAAAACATACAGATGGAATGCTGGGAAGAATCATTGACCTGCTTGCAGTATTTGCTCTGATTGCGGGAACAGCAACAACATTTAGTATTGCGACACCTTTGATGGCAAGTATTATTAATGAACTGTTTCATATCGAACTGAGCCGTACAGTTGTAACGATTATAATTATTTTGATTACATGTGTTATTTATACTTATTCTTTGTTACATGGATTTAAAGGAATTAGTTTTCTTGCGAAAGCCTGCGTATACCTGTTCTTCGGATTGCTTTTGTTTGTATTACTTTTTGGAGGAGAAACAAAATTCATTATTGAAAATGGTTTTGCATCTCTTGGAAAAGTGGTTCAAAATTTCTTTGAGCTTTCAACATTTACAGACCCGGAAAGAACAACATCATTCCCACAGAACTATACAATCTACTATTGGGCATACTGGATGGTATGGTGTGTGGCAGCTCCGTTCTTTATCGGAAACATTTCCAGAGGAAGAACAGTTCGTCAGACCATTCTTGGAGGATATGTATTTGGTGTTGGATCAACAATTGTAAGCTTTATTGTTCTTGGAAATTATTCTCTTGGAAAACAGATTAGTGGACAGATGGATTTTATCGCTGCTTATGAGAAGACGGGAGATCTGTATACAATGATCATTGGAGTAATACGTTCTCTGCCTTGTGCACCGTTTGTACTTGCTCTGGTATTGATTACAATGATTGCATTTTATGCAACTTCATTTGATTCAATTGCACTGACAGCATCATGCTATAGTTATCACAGACTGGGAGAAGATGAGAATCCAAACAGACTGATTCAGTTGATGTGGTGTATCCTGCTGATTCTCCTTCCAATTGCACTTGTGTTTTCGGAAAGTTCAATGAGTAATCTGCAGTCGGTTAGTATTATTGCAGCATTCCCAATTGGCGCAGTTATTGTGTTGATTGTGCTGAGTTTTATGAAGGATGCAAAGAAATTTATGGAAGAAAATGAAAAACAGAGGAAAAAGTAAGAGGATAAAAAGAGAGATATCAGTGCTTAATGCATTGTTATCTTTCTTTTTATAGTTTTGAAAGTTTTTAAAATGTATTCTTCCATGTAGACAACTCCACTCAAACAGTGTACAATAGGATAGTATATAAGTTTAAGACAACAAAAGAAGGGGTAATTATATGAAAGCAAAGAAATTGGCGGCAGTAGCATTATCACTGTGTCTTACAGTGCCAATGTTCAGCACAATTGTAAGTGCAGCTGATGGTTCTCTGATGTTCTCTGATCCACAGACAAAGGTTGGAGAGGAAGTAAGTGTAGATCTTGTTGTGAGATCTGGAAATTCAGCTGTTGGAGATGCAGATATTACAATGAGTTATGATACTTCTGCACTTCAGTTTGAAAGCGGAGAGGGTGTAACAGCAGACAGTGATGGCAAGCTTACATACTCAGGAAGCGGAGACGGAACAGCGACAGAACTTCGTACTACAATGACGTTTAAAGCATTGAAGATGGGAGATACAACGATCACAGTTGACAGCTCAAAGGCTTATCTGTATTCAGATGAGACACTGACATTAGACCAGGGATCTTCCGCAATTAAGATTGGACAGGCAGATGATGGTTCAACAGAGATTGAGGCAAATGGAAGTGAATCAACTGGCGCAGCTACTGATATTACGGTAAATGTGAATGGAACAGATTATAACTTCTCAGAAGAATTTGCAACATCTGCGATTCCGGTAGGATATAGTGAGACTACAAAGACATTCAATGGAGAAGAGCACAAGTTTGTTGCTAATGAGGCTGGCGTTACACTTGGATATTTGGTAGATGCTTCCGGAGAAGGAAAGTTTTTCCTCTACAATGAGGACGATTCTACATTCGTTCCATATACAGAATTGAAGATTTCTGACACAACATCGATTATTCTTTTAGCAGATAATGGAGGAGCAAAACTTCCGGATTCATACCAGGAAGGGGAACTTACAGTAGCAGATCAGACATATCCATATTGGGCAAATCCAGAGAATGATCGTTATGATCTTCTGTATGCAGTGAATACAAGAACAGGTGAAAAAGGGTTCTATCAGTATGATTCACAGGATGGAACTTATCAGAGTGTAGATGTTCAGACAACAGACAGTACAAAGAAGGACGCAAAAGGGATTGTTGGAAAACTGGAGTCGCTTGTAAAAGAGCATCCAATTGTTCTTCTGGCTGGAGGAGCACTCATCGTAGTTGTATTACTTGTTCTTATGATTATGTTTGCAGTAAAACTTGTGCATAGAAATCAGGAACTTGATGATCTGTATGACGAGTATGATATTCCTTTTGAAGATGAAGAAGATGAAGAAGATGACGAGCCGGTTGCTGCTAAGAAGTCAGACAGAAAGGCGTTTGGACGTAAAAAAGTAAAAGATGATGATTATGACGATGGTTATGATGATGATTTTAATGATGATTACGACGCCTTTGATGATGAGTATGCTGATTATGATTTTGATGATGATTACGATGATGATTATGATGCGCCGACAGGGAATACAAGAAATTTAGGAAAATCCGCTAAGAAATCAAAAAAAGGAAAAAAATCAGATGATTATGATGTAGATTTCATTGATCTGTAAGTTTAAGAGAAGGATGAAAGATACTGATTAGGTAGTTGAAAACATATAGACAGGATCAGAACTGTTCAAGAAGAAAGTTCTGATCCTGTTTTTCTATCGTTCTTTTCAATCTTTATTAATTGATTATACACAGATTTATCACAATGCGGAGTTACTATGTAAACATCAAAGAAAAAGAATAAACGAGAGAAGAGGTAATCTTTATGGAGAATCAATATAATTATTATAATTCAGATGGAATGAATGGAAACGGACAGAGCGAAACACCATTTCATGATGACAATGGTGGTCAGAAGCATCAAGCACCGCATGGTAAGAAGCCGCAAAAGAAAATTCCCAAAGCAGTGGCAGTGACAGGATTTGCACTATTGTTTGGAGTTGTTTCCAGTGGTACATTTCTGGCATCAAATGTTGTTGGAAGTAAAGTGCTGGGATTGACCGGTGTGACGAAGACTAATACTACGGCAACCAAATCTGTGAGCAGCAATGCTTCATTATCTAAATCTTCCAGTGTTGTAACTTCAGATGTTTCAAGTATTGTGGAAAATGTAATGCCATCAATCGTATCAATTACAAATATGAGTGTGCAGCAGGTTCAGGATTTCTTTGGTGGTGTGTCACAGCAACAGAGCGAAAGTGCTGGAACAGGAATCATTATTTCCCAGAATGATTCAGAACTTCTGGTTGTTACAAATAATCATGTAGTAGCAGGAAGCGATACATTAACAGTTACGTTTGATGATGGAACAAGTGTTGAGGCAAATATCAAAGGAACAAACTCAGAGTATGATATTGCTGTTGTGGCTGTTCCGCTTGACTCTATTTCAGATGATACGATGAAAAAAATTTCGGTAGCAACACTCGGAGATTCCACACAGCTAAAGGTTGGAGAACCTGCGATTGCAATCGGTAATGCACTTGGCTATGGACAGTCAGTAACAACTGGTGTAATCAGTGCTTTGAATCGTTCTGTTTCTGAAACAAACGAGCAGACTGGTGAGACAACAGAGAGTGATGCCAAACTGATTCAGACAGATGCAGCCATTAATCCTGGAAACAGTGGTGGAGCACTTGTAAATGCAAGTGGCGAAGTGATTGGAATCAACTCATCCAAGCTGGTTGGTGATTCTGTAGAAGGTGTCGGATATGCAATTCCAATCAGTGATGTATCCGATCTGATCCAGAATCTGATGAATCAGGCAACAAAGACAAAGGTTGCAGAAAAAGATCAGGGCGCAATTGGCATCAAAGGAATGAGCGTGCCGGCTGAATATTCCAAACAGCTGAATATGCCGGAAGGTGTTTATGTATCAGAAATCACAAAAGGCGGTGGAGCAGAGGCAGCCGGAATGACAAAAGGAAGTGTTATCACAGCAATTGACGGAACAACCGTATCAAGCATGGATGATCTTCAGGAACAGCTTCAATATTATGCCAAAGGAGATAAGGGGTCACTGACAATTCAGATTCCACAGAGTAATGGAGAATATGAAGAGAAGACAGTGGAAGTAACATTAGGTGCGAAATAAAACTACTTTTAAGTGAATGTATTATGTTTAGGGATTGTCACGTGGCAATCCCTTTTGCTGTTGTTCACAATTTTTCTTATCTTCCATACAATAACAAAAAAGATATAAGGATTTATTTTATGGCACCATATTGTTCTAATAGGAATACGAACTGTTATTGTCAGAATGGAAATTACAGACCACAAACAAGGCAAGAAAATGAAAGACAGCTTCATTGCAATATTCCTGTTCCTCCACTTCCGGAGCAGAAGTCGAAAAATTACTGTTGCGATGAGTGTGTTGGTGATTACAGCAAAACGGATGTTTTGCAAGAGTTTCCGGTTGCGATGGCTTATGTCCCATGGCAGCAGTGGAGAAAACTTCACGATCTCGGTTATGGATTTCAGTGTGGAACTATTTTTCAAGAGCTTGAAAACCATTTCGTGGAAAAGGAGGATGCTGTAAATGAGTTGCAATTGTCATGAAATGAATCGAAGAGAACTTTTTGAATATATAAATCAGATAAGTTTTGCAGTAGATGATGTTAAATTATTTTTAGATACACATCCTGAAAATCAGAAAGCACTTGACTATTTTCAAAAATATAAAGAGAAACGTATTGAAGCACTCAAAGAATATGCAGAGGTATACGGACCTTTAACTGTAGATACAGTCAGCGAAAACAGTGACTGCTGGAGTTGGATCAATGAACCATGGCCGTGGCAGGAAGGGGGATGCTGATTTATGTGGAATTATGAAAAAAGACTTCAATATCCTGTGAAGATAACCCAGACGAATCCGAAACTGGCGAAGATCATTATAAGCCAGTTCGGTGGGCCGGATGGCGAATTAGCTGCATCTATGCGTTATCTTTCACAGCGATATACGATGCCATATAAAGAGGTAACAGGGATACTGACTGATATTGGTACAGAAGAACTTGCCCATATGGAGATGATCTGTGCAATTATCTATCAGCTGACAAAGAATTTGTCACCGGAAGAAATTGAACGTTCCGGTTTTGCACCGTATTATGTTGATCATACACTGGCATTATGGCCACAGGCAGCCAGCGGAGCTCCGTGGACTGCAACGTATTTCCAATCGAAGGGAGATCCGATTACAGATCTTCATGAAGATCTTGCAGCAGAGCAAAAAGCACGGACTACGTATGATAATATCCTGCGGCTGATTAAGGATCCTGAAATCTGTGATCCGATCCGTTTTCTGAGAGAAAGAGAGATTGTGCATTATCAGAGATTTGGTGAAAGTCTAAGAATTGTACAGGAACATCTTGACAGTAAGAATTTCTATGCGATCAACCCAGAATTTGAATGAAGATGAAGTGTTTATTTTGTGAAAGGGATTGTCAGACGGCAATCCCTGATTTGCGTTTTGCGTTTTATGTATACACTGCTCAAAAATCCCCCTTTACTTTTTCCTATAAATCAGATATAATATACGCGTTGATGGGGAAACCATAACAATTAAATATACGATCAATGGGGATACTGTGATGTTATACTCACAGTATTTTTCTGTTTTTCTGATGAAAGGGACTTTTTTCCCTGAGTAAAAGAGGCTATAATAAAAGAGATTTATTGTCGGGTGTAAATATACGTTACTGTTCACTCCCGTGTCAATCACTCCGCTGATTGACACGGAGAATGCATGTTTTGGCTTGAATGCATCTCGCCCCATCGCCAAAGGCGATTTAAAATGGCGAGATGCGTTGCTGGTCGCACAACGTGTGAACAGTAACAATTATACAGTTGACAGTAATTAAAAAAGGAGAAGGCATATGTGTGGATTTGCAGGATTTGTCGGAGAAGTTGATGACAGAGAACAGGTACTTGTTAATATGATGAATACAATCGTACACAGGGGACCGGATAGTGCGGGAAAGTATGTGGATGAAGATGCAGCACTCGGATTTCGCCGTCTGAGTATCATAGATCTTTCTTCCGTTGGTGATCAGCCGTTGTACAATGAGGATCGCAGCATGGTTCTTGTATTTAATGGAGAGATTTATAATTATCAGGACCTGAGAGAAGAACTGAAAGCGGCAGGTCATGAGTTTGTATCGAATACAGATTCAGAGACACTGATTCATGGATACGAAGAGTGGGGCGAGAAACTGGTAGACCGTCTTCGCGGAATGTATGCTTTTGCAATCTGGGATACAAAGAAGAAAAGATTGTTTGCAGCGAGAGATATTTTCGGAATCAAACCGCTGTATTATGCGAATATGAATGGTACATTGATGTTTGCTTCTGAAATCAAAGCATTTATGGAGCATCCGAAGTTTGATAAGGTGTTCAATGAAGAGGCACTTGGAAACTATCTTTCTTTCCAGTTTGTTCCTACGAATGAGACATTTTTTAAAGGGGTGTTCTGTGTACAGCCAGGACATTATTTTACATATGAAAATGGAAAAATGAACATTACACGTTATTTTGAACCTCATTTTACAGGTGATTGTAAGAAACCGTTTGAGGAAGTTGTGGATGATGTAGAACGTGTGATGAAGGATTCCGTTGAGAAGCATAAAATCAGTGATGTAGAGGTTGCTTCTTACCTTTCCAGTGGTGTGGACTCCAGTTATCTGACTTATCTGGGACAGGTGGATCGTACCTTTACAGTCGGTTTTGATGAAGGTAAGTACAGTGAGATCCAAGATGCAAAGGAATTTGCAGCAAGCATTAATATGAAGAACGATGCGAAGGTGATTTCACCGGAAGAATATTGGGACAAGCTTTCAGATATTCAGTATTATATGGATGAGCCGGTTGCAGATCCGGCTGCAATCGCACTTTATTTCCTGAGTGCAGAGGCTTCCAAGAAGGTTAAGGTAGTTCTTTCAGGAGAGGGATCTGATGAATTGTTTGGAGGATATAATATTTATTGTGAACCTTTGGAACATACTTCTTTTAATAAAATACCGATGCCGGTACGCCGTTTCCTGGGTGCGTTTGCAGAACGCTGTCTGCCACGTGGTATGAAGGGAAGAGGTTTCCTTATGCGTCACGGAAAGACACTGGAAGAGAGATATTTCGCAAATGCGACGAATATTTTTACAGAGCGTGAGGCAAATCGTATTTTGAAAAAAGGATGTAAGCCGGGAATCCAAAAAGTGACAAAACCATTGTATGCACGTGTAAAAGGAAAAGATCCTGTGACAAAGATGCAGTATGTGGATCTTCATTTATGGCTGGTGCATGATATTCTGATGAAGGGTGACAAGATGGGAATGGCGAATTCTCTTGAAGTCAGAGTTCCGTTCCTTGACAGAGAAGTACTTGAACTTGCCGAGACACTTCCGTTAAAATACAAAGTACGTGCGCCAAAGACGAAGGTTGCATTGCGTGCTGCGGCAGAGCGACATATCAGAAGTAAGACAGCGGAGAAGAAGAAACTGGGATTCCCAATTCCGATTCGTGTATGGTTGAAGGAAGAGAAGTATTATAATATTGTAAAAGAGATGTTTGAGTCTGATGCAGCGAAGAAGTTCTTTGATACGAAGCTCCTGCTTAAGATGCTTGATGATCATAAGAATGGAAAGAATACGAATGAGAAGACAGATAACAGCCGTAAGATCTGGACAGTTTATATCTTCCTCGTATGGTATGACAGATTCTTTGAGCATGGAAAACCGGTTCATCCGGCGATGAGTGTTCAATAATAAAAAATGTATCTGCTGTTTATTAATTGGGAATGTTAAAAAATAGAATGGATACAGATTTTAGATAGGAGTATGTATGAGAAACTATGAGAGTGATGCTTATAGGAAATATCGAAGCTCAATGGAGCAGAGACAGAAGGTTGTGAGAACGTCAGGTTCTCCATATTCTCAGCAGACTGCGGTACAGGGAAAACGGCAAATAGTGGAAAGGTCTGCGAGTACAAAACGTAAAAGGACAAGAGAAAAGGGAAAACCTTATTATGATTATGATCTGCTTCTTGTAATTATTTTTCTGATGTGCTTTGGACTTGTAATGCTTTACAGCAGTAGTGCCTACAGTGCACAGAATGATTATAATAATGATATGTTTTTCTTTACAAGGCAGGCGATTATCGGTATTATCGGATTTATTGCAATGTTTATCGTTTCTAAGATTGACTATCATCTGTATGGTGCGTATGCAAAAGAATTTTTTTGGTTTTCAATGTTTTTGATGGCATTGGTGCAGACACCACTTGGCAAGACAGTAAATGGAGCAAGAAGGTGGATCAGGCTTCCGGGTGGACTGTCGCTGCAGCCGGCAGAGTTTACGAAGATTGCAGTGATTCTATTTATAGCATATGCAATCTGTCTCTTGGGGCAAAAGGCGAAGAAATGGGATGGAATTAAAATTTTGCTATTTTATGGTATTATTGCTTTCTTTGGCGCTTATAAATTAACAGATAACCTAAGTACAGCTGTTATTATTCTTTCAATCACAGTTGTTTTGATTTTTGTTGTGCATCCAAAGACAAAACCATTTGTTACTGGAGTAATTGCAGTAGGAATTGTGGGAATCATTGGAATTATTTTTTTGAAATATACACTTGCGGAAAGTGATAACTTCCGTATGCGTCGAATCATTGCATGGCTGAATCCGGAGGCAAATGCAGATACGGACAGCTATCAGTTTTTACAGGGATTATATGCAATCGGTTCGGGAGGTTTCTTTGGAAAGGGACTTGGAAACAGTACACAGAAGCTGCATGCGATTCCGGAGGCACAGAATGATATGATCCTCGCGGTTATCTGTGAAGAGCTTGGAGTGTTTGGTGCAATTCTCGTTTTGTGTCTGTTTGCCTTTATGCTTTATAGATTATTGTTCATAGCGAGAAATGCACCGGATCTTTATGGCTCTTTGATTGCAACAGGAATTTTCGCGCATATCGCGCTGCAGGTTACTTTAAATATTGCGGTTGTAACCGGATTGATGCCTACTACCGGAGTTACGCTTCCGTTTATTAGTTATGGCGGTACGGCGATTGTGATCTTGCTGGCCGAGATGGGAATTGCGCTTGGAATATCTTCGAAGATCCGGTTGAAATAAAGAGGAAAGATCTATTATGGGAGGAAAAACAAATATTAAGCAGCGACTAACGTATATAGATATTGCCAGAGCATAGGAATCCTTTTTGTTGTGCTTGGACATATAAATCAATTTTATAGAGATTCTCAAGGAATAGAATACTCTCAAATATTAATCTTTATTTATGCGTTTCATATGCCACTGTTTTTTTATTCTTTCAGGAATCTTATTTTCAGAAAAAACATTTCGTAATCTTTCGTTTTTTGATTTTTTGATTAAAAAGGTGAAGGGATTGGTAGTCCCATATTTGTTTCTTGATATTACAGCAGGTTTATATGGGGTGGTTGTTTCTTCGGAAATAAAGATTTCTTCTATTGTGGAAGTTGTGAAAAATACGTTAACGATTCATTGCAATGTTAGTGCGAATTGGTTTATATCGGCACTATTTATAGGAGAAATATTTTTATACTTTTTCTTAAAATATTATCGAAGTATGTATAGATATTTTGTGTGGATTCCATTTCTTATTATACCTCGGTATTATCCATTTTCAACACATTGGATAAATGTTTTTGTGCGTGGTGTGATTGCATTTACTTTTATGCTAGTGGGGTATTACTTAAAAGATTACTATAAAAGTGATGTAAATAAGCGATGGGATGTGATTATTCTTTCAGGTACCCTGACCTATATAATAGCGATGCTAATGGGCAAATTGATTTTTGGGGCAGTAGAGTGGGAAATCCAATTTTGTGTTTGATTGGAGGTCTGATTGGAGCCTATTGGGTTATTGGCTTATCGAAGAATATAAAATCTAAATTACTTGTGTTTATAGGACAAAATACAATGACAATGATGGGGACACACATGATTGTATTTGGAATCGTATGGAATTTGTGTTCAATAACATTTTTCAATATCATGCCGTTGCTGACAGCAAATCTATATGGGGAAATTTTAATATTTATTTTGACAATTGCCGCTAATTTACCAATCATGTATGTATATAATCGATATCTTCCATTTTTAATTGGAAAACATAAGTGAGCTTTTTAAAAACAGCTCTTTTCAACTTATTGAAAGTATGCTATATTAATATGTAGTATTAAAAACCACGTAAAGTAGGATGAAAAAATATGTGATAGAGCATGGGAGGATATAAGTTATGAGTTACAGAGTGATCGTAGATAGTTGCGGAGAGCTGACCCTACAGATGAAGGAGAGTGGAATTTTTAAGACGGCTTCTCTTAGCATGGAAGTGGATGGCTTTCACATTCCGGATGACGAGACATTTGATCAGGCTGATTTTTTAAGAAGAGTGGCTGCAAGCGAGGAATGTCCGAAGTCATCCTGCCCATCCCCGGAGCGTTATATGGAATTATACAAGTGTGATGTTGACAGAGTCTATGCAGTTACTTTGTCAGGGGAATTGAGCGGATCTTATAACAGTGCACTTCTTGGAGAGAAACTTTATAAGGAAGAAGGCGGAGAAGAAAAGATCCATGTATTTAACTCTCGTTCAGCATCTGTCGGAGAGACGTTGATCGGACGAAAGATTCAGGAATGTGAAGAAGCCGGAATGGATTTTGAACAGGTAGTTGAAACGGTAGAAGCTTATATTGAAGAACAGCATACGTATTTTGTTCTTGAGAATCTTGATACACTTCGTAAGAATGGACGACTGACAGGACTGAAATCTCTGGTAGTCAGCGCATTGAATATCAAGCCTGTTATGGGTTCTACCCCAGAGGGAACAATCTGTCAGTTGGATAAGAGCAGAGGAATGAAGAAAGCTTTGGCGAAGATGGCAGAGCATGTCGCGAAGGACGCTGTAAAACCGGAGGAGAAGATTCTTGCAATTGCACATTGCAACTGTCCGGAACGTGCAGAGGTCGTCAGAAAATTGATTTTGGAGAAAGTAAAGGTGAAAGATACCTTTATTGTAGATACAGCAGGAATTAGTAGTATGTATGCGAATGATGGTGGAATTATTGTTGTACTTTAAGATGTGCTGTGGTAAAATAATTGCTAAAGACCTAATAGGAAGGGAGCAGGCAAGAGATGAGTCAGGCGAAGGTGGATCGTTATAAGAAGGAAAAGGCGGACCGAAAGAAGACAATGCGTAAAGAGAAGATCATGCGCAATGTAAAAAGATGTGTAGCGGGAGTAATTGCACTTGCAATTGTTGGCTGGTTCGGATATTCAGCATATGATCTGCATTCTTCCAATCAGGAACGTGCAGTTGCAGAAGTGAATTATGACTCTGTTAAGGATTATCTGAGTACACTTTCAGCAGAATAAGGTTGTTATAATTACATATAGTGCAATAAAAAGAGGTTGTCGTATTATGTGATACGTCCTCCGGTTATAGGATTTTTATATTTCGTTATCCTATAGGAAGGTGGCATATCATTGTTAAAGCGGCAACCTCTTTTTGCGTTTCTTGCAACCAAAACAGGAAGTGAACAGTAACGTGAACTCTGAAAAGAAACGAAAAAGTTCATAAAAAGGACTTGAAAAAGGTGGAAGTGTGGTTTACAATGGAGCTAAGTGGTGAGAAGTGGTAGAATGTGGTGCGATATGGAGAAAGAGTGGAAGCAAAGGGATTACGGTAGTGATACCTTTAGTGGACATGAAGATTTCCATAGATTCCAGAGAAAGGGTTTCGTATGTTATTAGGAGAGTTTAACCATAACATAGACGAAAAAGGCAGACTGATCATCCCGGCAAAGTTAAGGGAAGATCTTGGTGACAGCTTCGTGATCTGTAATGGATTAGAGGGCTGTCTATTTGTCTATTCCCAGGAAGAATGGAATAAATTCGTAGCCGAACTCGAAAGCTTACCACGAATGAACAAGGATGCCAGAATCTTTAAACGCTACTTTTTTGGAAGTGCATCTGAGGGCAGTTTCGACAAGCAGGGGAGAGTTCTTGTCCCACCGTCACTTAGAAAGAATGCACATCTGGAGAAGGAAGTAGTTCTGGTCGGAGTCCAGGATCGTGTTGAGATCTGGGACAAGGCACTCTGGGAAGAGAAAAACCAGATCAGCGAGGAAGATCTGGATGCGATTGCAGAACGTATGGAAGCGATCGGAATTCGCATCTGATGACAACAAAGACCGCCAAGTGAGGCAGTCAGAAGGAGGAGTCTATGGCATTCGAGCACGTTTCAGTGCTGTTGCATGAGACAGTAGACGGTTTGAACGTAAAACCGGATGGCATCTATGTAGATGCCACGTTAGGTGGAGGCGGACATGCATATGAAGTCTGTACAAAGCTTGGCGAGCAGGGGAGATTAATAGGTATAGACCAGGACGCTGATGCAATTAAAGCAGCAGGAAAACGCCTGGAAGGTTTCGGGGAGAAGGTCACAATAATCAGGAGCAATTATTGTGATATGAAACCGCGGCTTCATGAAATAGGAATTGACAAAGTAGATGGAATCACAGTAGATCTTGGAGTTTCTTCTTATCAGTTGGATACAGCTGAGAGGGGATTTTCATATCGGGTTGACGCACCTCTTGATATGCGTATGGATCAGCGTCAGAAGATGACAGCCAGAGACATTGTCAACGACTATAGTGAATCGGAACTTTATCGTGTGATTCGTGATTATGGCGAGGACAGATTTGCTAAAAATATCGCGAAGCACATTGTTGCAGAACGAGCAAAAGGTCCGATTGAGACAACAGGACAATTGAATGAGATTATCAGTCATGCAATACCAATGAAGATTCAGAAGACGTCAGGACATCCGTCAAAACGTACATTTCAGGCTCTTCGAATTGAATTGAATCATGAGCTTGATGTTTTACGGGATACATTAGATGATATGATCGATCTGTTGAATCCAGGAGGAAGACTTTGCATTATTACATTTCATTCGCTTGAAGACAGAATTGTGAAGAGTTCTTTCCGTAAGAATGAGAATCCGTGCATTTGTCCAAGTCATTTTCCGGTTTGTGTATGTGGAAATGTATCCAAAGGGAAAGTGATCACCAGGAAGCCAATCCTTCCGTCAGAAGAGGAGTTGACGGTAAACAGCAGATCAAAGAGTGCAAAGCTTAGAATCTTTGAACGTGCATAATTTGATATCACAGGGAGTATTTAGAGTATAAACGAAACGTTCCTCCGGGAAGGGGAGAGCCCGGCGGAACAAGAATCCAGAGAAAGGACAGGAAAGCGATGGCGAGAAACACAGGTCGCAGACAGCAGAATAGACCAGCAGCAGACTGGAACCACTTCTATGTGTACGGTAGTGCCGTGCGTCAGCCAGAAGCTTTACCGTCTGGAAATGGGACAGTTCGTAAGCCAAAGAAAAAAAGAATAAGCCATCAGGTGATTAAAAACCGGCATCGTGCGCAGCGGATCAGTCCGGCATATGCGACTTTTCTAATTGTGGCGGCAGTCTGTGCGGTTTTTATATGTGTTATGTATTTACGCTTACAGGCAGATGTTTTGAATCGTGCAGATCAGATCACAGCGCTGCAGCAGGAACTGACGGATCTGAAGGAATCAAATGATACTGCACATCAGGCAGCAGAAGATTCTGTTAATCTTGAGAGTGTTCGTGAAAAGGCAATGAACGAGATGGGAATGGTTTATGAGTCTCAGGGCAAAGTGATTCATTATCAAAGCCCGACAAGTGACTATGTAAAACAGTATGATAACATCCCGGAAGATGGCGTTTTGGCGCAATCCAAGGATGTGAAAAATAAGGAATAATGGAAGATGGCAGGAAGAAAAAGAAGGAAGAACAGATTTCAATTTCTGACTAAAAAATTCCCGGTAAAAATGCAGAGAAAGCTGGTACTGCTGTTTATAGCAGTTATACTGGCTTTTCTTGTTCTTGTAGGAAGAATTACATACATTAATGTTACGAAGGGAAGCAAGTATACAAAGCTTGTACTGAATCAGAAAATTTATGACAGTAAGACAATTCCATATAAACGTGGAGATATTCTGGATAGAAACGGTACAAAAATAGCGACAAGTGAAAGGGTTTATAATGTGATTCTTGATGTTGCTGTAATGACAGATAAAGAAGAATATATAGATTCTACGATTAAAGTATTGAATAAATGTTTCGGAATCAGTGAAAAGACAGTACGAGAGATTGTAGAAGAAAAACCTAATAGCAGATATGTTATATTGAAAAAAGGAATCGATTACGAGACGGCTCAGAAATATAATGAGATAAAGAATGATACTGAGAATTATCCAAATGTAAAGGGAATCTGGCTGGAGGATGATTATAACAGAACATACCCATATAATACGCTGGCAAGTGATGTGATAGGTTTTACGTATTCCGGAAATATAGGAGCAATTGGAATTGAGAGTGCTTATAATGATGTTATGACGGGGACAGATGGCAGAGAGTATGGTTATCTGGATGAAGATGATACAGTCGAACAGAATGTAAAAGCAGCAAAGAATGGGAATAATGTTGTTACAACAATTGATATTACCTTACAGAGTATTGTGGAAAAATACATTCAACAGTTCAATGAAGAACATGCCGGAGAAGAAGGAAGTGGAGTGACCGGTAGCAAGAATACAGCGGTTATGATCATGAATCCGAATACCGGAGAGATTCTGGCTGAGGCCTCTTACCCTAATTTTGATTTGAATAAACCAAGAGATCTGTCCAGTATTTATTCCGAAGAAAAATGGAATGCGATAGATGAGAAGGATCAATTGAACATATTGAGTAGTATCTGGAGAAATTTCTGTGTCAGTGATGCATTTGAACCGGGGTCTACGATGAAACCATTCACTGTTGCAGCCGGATTGGAGACAGGAACTCTTACCGGAGAGGAATCTTATTATTGTGGTGGTTATCTTCATGTGGGAGATAATGATATCGGATGTCATCTTCGTTCTGGACATGGAACAGAAAGCACAATGGATGCGATTGCCAATTCCTGTAACGTTGCATTGATGGAAATGGCGGAAAAAATCGGAATTGATAATTTTATCAGATATCAGCATATCTTCGGATTTGGAGAATATACGGGAATTGACCTTCCGGCAGAAGCATCAACAGCAAGTCTTCTGTATACAACTGATACGATGACACCGGTTGATCTTGCAACGAATGCTTTCGGACAGAACTTTAATGTGACAATGACTCAGCTGGCAGCAGGGTTCAGTTCTCTGATCAACGGTGGGTATTATTATGAACCGCATGTTGTAAAGCAGATCCAGGATGAGAATGGAAATGTGATTGAAACGAAGAATCCCGTATTGCTCCGTAAGACAGTTTCGACAGAAACATCTGAATTAGTAAAAACATATTTACAGGCGGTAATGCAGTATGGTACAGGTAAGAGAGCCCAGGTGGAAGGATATGATATCGGAGCGAAGACCGGTACGGCGCAGAAACTTCCACGTAAAGATGGGAAATATCTTCTTTCTTATATCGGATATGCTCCACAGGAGAATCCGGAAGTTGTTATCTATGTGGTAATTGATGAAGCAAATGTGGATGCACAGGATAATAGTTCATTGGTTCTTGAACTTGCGAAGAATATCATGTCAGAAGCATTTCCGTATCTTGGTATCACAACCATAGAAGAGACAGGGGAAAGTCAGACACAGCAGAGCGGTCAGAGCTTTGAAGATACAGAGTATTCTGATTATGATCAGGACTATACAGATGATTACAGTAATGAAGACGGCTCATATGTTGATGAAAATTATAAGCCGGATTTGGACAGCTGGGCAACATCATCCAATATAGATTAAGTGTTATAGCAGACAGGCAAACAGGAATAACTCCGAAAAAGACATAATACATTGTAGAAATGTCTTTCTCGGAGTTATTTTTTGTGAAAAATAAAACATATAACCGAAAAAAAACAATAGTTGTTTTTTTCTGCGCAGTTCTTTTGATTTCGGCTCTTTTCGGAAGACTTGTTTATCTGATGATTTTTGATGCTGCACATTATCAGAAGCTGGCGAAAGATCTTCATGAGCGAGAAAGAAAAATCAAAGCGGCAAGAGGAGAGATTATTGACAGAAATGGAGTTGTCCTGGCAACGAACAGGACGGTATGCACAATTTCTGTGATCCATAATCAGATAAAAGATCCGGAGCAGGTGATCGCAGCTCTCTGTCAGGAACTTGGAGAAGAGGAAGAAAACATCCGGAAAAAAGTAGAAAAAGTGTCTTCGATGGAAAAAATTAAAACAAATGTGGAAAAAGAAACGGGGGATAGAATCCGTAATCTGGATCTTGCAGGAGTAAAAGTAGATGAGGATTTTAAAAGATATTATCCTTATGATACATTTGCATCCAGAGTTCTTGGATTTACAGGTGGGGACAACCAGGGAATCATCGGACTTGAAGTAAAATATGAAGAGGTATTAAAAGGAACCGATGGAACCATTCTTACAGTGACGGATGCGAGAGGAGTCGAACTTGAGAAAGTAGCAGAAGACAGGATTGAACCTGTGGCCGGGAACACGCTTCAGATTAGTCTGGATCATAATATTCAGAAGTACTGTGAACAGGCAGCAAAAAAGGTTCAGGAGGAAAAACAGGCGGATAGTGTATCTGTATTGCTTATGAATCCGCAGGACGGAGAGATATTTGCAATGGTAAATACACCGGAATTTAATCTGAATACCCCTTTTGAATTGATTGATGTGGATGAAAATACAGAACAGACGGATGAACAGGCTCAGGAGATGTTAAATCAGATGTGGCGAAATTCCTGTATTAATGACACATATGAGCCGGGATCAACGTTTAAAATCATTACAGCATCAGCATGTCTTGAAGAAGGTGTCGTTTCTTTGTCGGATACATTTTCCTGTCCGGGATACCGGATTGTAGAAGACAGAAAAATCCGGTGTCATAAGGTTGGTGGACATGGACAGGAAACGTTTATCCAGGGAATACAGAATTCCTGTAATCCGGTATTTATTGATATTGGTCTTCGGCTTGGAGCAGAGAAATTTTATGCTTATTTTAAACAGTTTGGATTACTTAGTCTGACGAATATTGATCTTCCGGGTGAAGCGGGAACAATTATGCATAACGTAGAAGATATTGGTCTTGTGGAATTGGCAACGATTTCATTTGGACAGTCATTTCAGGTAACACCGGTTCAAATGGCAACAACAGTAAGTTCGCTGGTTAATGGGGGATACCGGGTGACACCGCATTTTGGAGTGGCAGTTCTTGAAAAAGACGGAACAGAGATACGAAAGCTGAAATACAAAAAGAAGAATGGGATTGTATCTGAAAAAACATCGGAGACGATGAGAATACTTTTGAAGAGTGTGGTAGAAGAAGGATCTGGTAAAAATGGATACATTGAAGGATATTCGATCGGAGGCAAGACTGCAACATCACAGACTCTTCCAAGAAGCGCAAACAAGTATATTTCATCATTTATAGGGTTTGCACCGGCGGAAGATCCGCAGGTTCTTGGAATTGTAGTGATCCGTAACCCACAGGGGATTTATTACGGAGGAACGATTGCAGCTCCGGTTTTGCGCAGCATCTATGACAATGTACTTCCGTATCTCGGGATTGAAAAAAACTGACCAATGGAGTATACTGTAAAGTGCATTTTGAGAATCTGATGACAGAAAAGTACATAAGAAAGATTCTCTGTGTAAAACAAAAGAAATGAAGAGGTGTATATATGAACAGTCATGTAGTAATTCCGGTATTGATTGCATTTGTTATAAGCCTTGTGCTTGGACCGGTAGTCATTCCTTTCCTGAGAAGGTTAAAGATGGGACAGACGGAGCGTGTGGAGGGTGTACAGTCTCATTTGAAGAAGGCAGGAACACCGACAATGGGAGGTATTATCATTCTGGCAGCTGTCGTGATTACGTCCCTGTTTTATGTGAAGGACTATCCAAAGATCATCCCGGTACTTTTCCTTACAGTAGGATTCGGACTGATTGGATTTCTGGATGATTATCTTAAGGTTGTCATGAAACGTTCAGACGGACTTTTTCCAATGCAGAAGATGGCACTCCAGATTGTAGTGACAGCAATTTTTGCATTTTATATCGTAAAAGTAGCGAAGATTCCGCTTACAATGATCGTTCCATTCTCCGGCGGTTATGAATTGAATCTTGGATGGCTTGCAATTCCGGTTCTTTTCTTTGCAGTGATTGGTACAGTTAATGGAACAAACTTTACGGACGGACTGGATGGTCTTGCATCAAGCGTAACCGTTTTGGTGGCAACTTTTTTCACAGTTGTAGCAATAGGAACGAAGAGTGGGATTGAGCCGATCACTTGCGCAGTTGTCGGTGCATTGATGGGATTCCTTCTTTTTAATGTGTATCCGGCCAGTGTGTTCATGGGAGATACAGGTTCTCTTGCATTAGGTGGGTTTGTTGCAGGAACAGCATATATGATGCAGATGCCACTTTATATCATTATTGTTGGATTTATTTATCTTGTAGAAGTTATTTCAGTTATTCTGCAGGTAACATATTTCAAAAAGACGGGAGGAAAGCGTCTCTTTAAGATGGCACCGATCCATCACCATTTCGAGCTTTGTGGATGGTCAGAGACACGGGTAGTAGCAGTATTTTCTATCGTGACGGCAATTCTTTGCCTGATCGCTCTTATGGGGGTATAGAAGAATGATTGTAAAAGATAAAAACGTATTAGTATTTGGTTCTGGAATCAGTGGAGAGGCAGCATGTGCGCTCCTTTTGAAAGAAGAAGCAAAGGTCGTATTGTATGATGGTAACGATAAGCTGAATCCGGAAGAGATCCGTGCAAAGATTGAAGGCGGGGACAGTGAGTCACTGGAAATCATCCTTGGAACACTTGAGGGAGACAGGAAAGGAGAACTTCTTGATAAACTTTCTCTTGTTGTAATGAGTCCGGGGGTTCCGACAGATCTTCCAATCGTAAATGAGATGCGTGAGAAAGGACTTCCAATCTGGGGCGAGATCGAGCTTGCGTATGTCTTCGGAAAAGGTGATGTTCTTGCAATTACTGGAACGAACGGAAAGACAACGACCACTTCTCTGCTTGGAGAAATTATGAAAAACTATGCGCAGAGCAGTTTTGTGGTAGGAAATATCGGTAATCCATATACAAGTATTGCACTCCAGACAAGAGAGGATTCTGTAATTGTTGCTGAGATGAGCAGCTTTCAGCTAGAAACAATTCAGACATTCCGTCCGAGAGTCAGCGCGATCCTGAATATTACTCCGGATCATCTGAATCGTCATCATACGATGGAAGCATACATAGAGGCAAAGGAAAATATTGCGAAGAATCAGACAGAGAAAGATACTTGTGTTCTGAATTACGAAGATGATGTGACAAGGGTATTTGGAGAAAATGTAAAGTCAAAGGTTCTATATTTCAGCAGTCAGCGTATATTAGAAGAAGGAATCTATCTGGAAAACGGTCAGATCGTTCTTGCAATGAACGGAGAGAAGACACCGGTATGCCATGTAGATGAATTGAATATTCTTGGAACGCACAATCATGAGAATGCGATGGCAGCAACCGGAATGGCAGCAGCATATGGGGTTCCGGTAGATGTGATCCGCAGAACGCTGAAAGAGTTCCAGGGGGTCGAACATCGTATTGAATATGTGGCAGAAAAGAATGGAGTTGTATATTACAATGATTCCAAGGGAACAAACCCAGATGCAGCTATTAAGGGGATTCAGGCGATGAATCGTCCGACAGTTCTGATTGGTGGAGGTTATGATAAGGATTCTGCTTATGATGAATGGATCGATTCCTTTGATGGAAAAGTAAAGAAATTAGTACTTCTTGGTGCGACACGCGACAAGATCGCAGAGACAGCCAGAGCACATGGATTTGAAGAAATTGTGATGGCGGATACATTTGAGGAAGCATTTGCAAAATGTGTAGAGAATGCAAAACCGGGAGATGCAGTACTCCTTTCTCCTGCATGTGCAAGTTGGGGAATGTTTAAGAATTATGAAGAACGTGGGGATAAGTTTAAAGAGCTTGTAAATAATTTGTAAAGGGTGAACTGTATTGAAGCGTCCTGCAAAGAAGCACACGTATGATGATACACTGCTTGTGACGGTGCTGATTCTCGTACTGGTTGGTCTGATCCTTCTGACCAGTACAAGTGCATATAACGGCAGGGTGAAGTTTCATGATTCTTATTATTATCTGAAAAAGCAGGGACTGGCTACAGTTCTTGGAATGGCAGGAATGCTATGGATCGCAGGAATTGATTATCACAGATGGATTCCACTTGCTGTGCCAGGATATTTGGCTGCAATCGGTTTATCCATTGCTGTCATGGCATTCGGAAAAGAATATAACGGATCCAAAAGATGGTTGTCTTTGGGTCCGTTTTCTTTTCAGCCTTCAGAATTTTCTAAAGTAGCAGTGATCTTGTTTCTGGCCTGGCTGATCAACCGAAATGTGAAAAAAATATCAAAACTTCGGATAATGTCCGGAATGATGCTTTCAATCCTGCCGGTTGTCGGTCTGGTAGGGGCAAGTAATCTGAGTACAGCAATCATTATCCTCGGAATCGCAGTTACATTGATTTTTGTTGCAAGTCCAAGATATGCACAGTTTATATGGATGGCCGTATCAGGAGTTGGATTTTTGGGAATTTTCCTCGCCTTGGAAAGCTATCGGCTGGAGCGACTTGCAATCTGGCGCAATCCGGAGAAGTATGAAAAAGGATATCAGACATTGCAAGGACTTTATGCAATTGGAAGTGGAGGAATGTTTGGCCGGGGGCTGGGAAACAGTGTACAAAAACTGGGATCCTGCCGGAAGCACAGAATGATATGATTTTTTCTATTGTCTGTGAAGAATTAGGGCTTGTTGGTGCGGGGACTATCATTGTACTGTTTCTGATTTTAATCTGGAGATTTTTTGTGATTGCAACACACGCACCGGATCTTTTTGGCGCGTTGATTGCAGTGGGAGCCATGGCACATATGATGATTCAGGTAATATTGAATATTGCTGTCGTCACAAATTCTATACCGAATACAGGAATTACACTTCCGTTTATCAGTTATGGTGGAACGTCAGTTGTTTTTCTGCTTTTGGAAATGGGGCTTGTCCTTAGCATATCACGTTTGGTACAATAGAGTTGCCTGTATTTCATACAGATGGAGTCCGGGTATGGAAAACATGAACAGAGGAAGGAATCTGATCAATGAAAAAAAAGAAGAAAAAGAAGAAAAAGAAGAGAGGGATGTTCCGCTTTATTGTAATATTACTGTTGCTTGTAGTATTTGTTTTACTCTTTCAGACACGCAGTATAAAGGTGAAGGGAAATGAATATTACGGAGAGAATTCAATCATCAGCTGGCTCGAGAAAGATAAACTCTCCATGAATACGGTGTATTTATTCTGGAAATATAATTATACAGATGCAGAAGTTCCGTCCGTTGTGGAAGAAATGAAATTGACATTTGAAAATCCATGGACGCTTGTTGCGCATGTGAAAGAGAAAGGAAAATCCGGTTATGTTTCTTTCAATGATACAAATTTATATTTTGACCGGAAGGGGACAGCACTTTTTGAAAGCAAGAAAACTTTTACAGGAGTACCTTATGTGGAAGGACTTTCTTTCGATGCATCGAAAGTAGAGATCGGAAAAAGATTCCGGTGGAAGATGACAGTGCATTCACTTTGATCGCAGAGGCTTCAAAGTATCTGGTGAAATATTCACTTACACCGGATAAACTGGTATATGCCAATGAACAGAGTGTGGTATTATATTTTGGATCAGTAGAAGTTTTAATTGGGAATAAAGAATATGAGATCAGAATTGCACAGATCAAACCGATTCTTGAGAAGCTGAAGGAACAGTATCCGGATCAGGCGGGGGTACTTCATCTTGAGAATTATGAAGCAGATTCAGCATCAATTAACTTTACACCGCAGTCTTGAAGCTGAATTGTTGGAAAAAAACCAAAAATAAGAAAAAATCTATTGATTATTTACGGAAAAGACTTTATTATATACTTATTGAATTGTATCGTTCAATTAAAATAAGGGATGTATATAAGAATTAATAAGACGACAAAGGAGGAACTACTCTTGTTAGAAATTAAAACCAACGAATCTGAAGCGGCTGCAAGAATTATTGTTGTCGGAGTCGGCGGAGGCGGTAACAATGCCGTGAACCGAATGATCGACGAACAGATTGCAGGCGTAGAATTCATAGCTGTGAATACAGATAAACAGGCATTACAGCTGTGTAAAGCACCGACACTTATGCAGATCGGTGAAAAACTGACAAAAGGACTTGGTGCTGGTGCACAGCCTGAGATGGGAGAGAAGGCAGCAGAAGAAAGCGCTGAGGAGATCCAGGCTGCATTAAAAGGTGCAGACATGGTATTTGTTACCTGCGGTATGGGAGGCGGAACTGGAACAGGTGCTGCTCCGGTTATCGCAAGAATTGCGAAAGAGCAGGGCGCTCTGACAGTAGGAGTTGTCACAAAGCCTTTCCGTTTCGAATCCAAGACAAGAATGCAGAATGCAATCAATGGTATTGATAAATTAAAGGAGAACGTTGATACAATCATCGTTATCCCGAATGACAAACTGCTTGAAGTTGTAGACAGACGTACTACTATGCCGGAAGCTTTGAAAAAGGCTGACGAGGTTCTTCAGCAGGGTATTCAGGGTATCACAGACCTGATCAATGTACCATCTCTGATCAACCTTGACTTTGCTGATATCCAGACAGTTATGAAGGATAAAGGTATTGCACATATCGGTATTGGTGCAGGACGCGGAGATGACAAGGCACTCGAAGCAGTTAAGCAGGCTGTTGCCAGTCCACTGCTTGAGACAACAATCACAGGTGCATCTAATGTTATCGTTAATGTATCTGGAGACATTACACTTATGGATGCTTCTGATGCAGCTGATTATGTACAGGAGCTTGCAGGCGAAAGTGCAAGTATCATCTTCGGTGCTATGTATGATGATACAAAATCTGATGAATGTACAATCACAGTTATTGCTACGGGCTTACATAATGTAGGCGGAAGTGCATCCAAGCTGAAAGCAAGACTGGAAGGACAGCAGAAGACAAGTTCTATCCTTCCGAATGGTGTAGAAAGTCATACAAGACCATCTTATGACTATACAGCACAAAGAACAGCTCAGACATCAACAGTAAGACCGCAGGGTGGAACAATGCCAACACTGCAGCCAAGATCAACAACTGGTGGAGTAAGAGAACAGTCTATTAAGATTCCGGATTTCTTTAAGAAATAATTGAATTGAAAAAATGATGAAACGGTCTGAAGTATCAGGCCGTTTTTCTTTTATGTCGAAGGATGTCAGAAATTCTTCTATTTTCTTTCTGTTTTACTGTCAGTATCTGACAAAATTTCCAAAGAGCAAATTTTATAATTCTATATGACATCGAGGATGACTCGAAATGAAAAGGAAGGTGGAAGATGCACTATGAGTTGTACATAGATCTTTTTTTTCTGGAAAATTTCATGATGGATAGCCTGTTACTTTTCGTGACAGAACGGATTACGGGTGGAAAATATAGTTTTAAAGGAGTTTTATCCGGAGCATTCCTTGGAAGTGTGTTGACATGTCTGATGCTGGTTGTATCTGTTCCCGCCTGGATGAAAAACATAGCCTTTTATCTGGTGATTCCATTTTGTATGCTTTGGTTAAAAAATAGGAAACAATGTATGCTCCAGATACTCAAAGGAATGGGATTGCTTTACCTTTTTGGAATGTTCCTGGGGGGCACGTTGATGATGTTTCGTCCTTATCTGCATTATATCAGTCTGTTTTATGGGATTGCGGTGCTTAGCTCACAGGGGATTCTGATGGCCTGGAAGTTCTTGAAAGTTCTTAAGATAGAGCAGGAACGGTGCTGTGAAGTGATTTTATTTACAGAAACAGATAGTTATAAGGTTCATGCATTGAGGGATACGGGAAACTGCCTGACAGATCCACTCAGTGGTGAAGGGGTGCATGTACTGGATTGTAATTTTTATCATCAGGTAATGAAAGAAGCAATGGAATTCAGGTATATTCCATATCGAAGTGTTCATGGTAGTGGCATTATGAAAATTTTCCGGATCAGGAAAATGTGTGTGGAAATAAATGAAAAAGAATGGATAGAATTTCCGTTGATCGGTGTGAGCGAATCACCGATCAGTGGGGAGGAAGATTATCAATTGATATTGAACTGTAAGGTGCAGATGCTGTGAATGAAAAACTGTGCCGCAACAGAAGATGTAAGAAAGAAACCAGGAGGAATTTATATGATGGTTAAAGTGGCTGTGCCGGAGAAATTTAAATTAAGGATTGTACCAAATGTCAGGACGATTTTATTTGGTGGTCAACAGGAGATTCATTACATAGGAGGCAGTGAGGTTCTTCCTCCACCATTGGAAAATGAAAAAGAACGTGAGGTGGTAAGGTGGCTTGGAACAGATCGAGATGAAAAGGCGAGAAAGATACTGATTGAACATAATTTGCGTCTGGTTGTTTATATAGCAAAGAAGTTTGATAATACAGGAGTAGGTGTAGAAGATTTGATTTCTATTGGTACCATCGGTCTGATCAAAGCAATCAATACATTTAATCCATCAAAGAAAATTAAACTGGCAACATATGCTTCACGTTGTATTGAGAATGAGATTTTGATGTATTTGAGACGAAACAGTAAGACGAAGATGGAAGTTTCCATTGACGAACCTTTAAATGTAGATTGGGATGGAAATGAACTGCTTCTATCTGATATTCTTGGGACAGAAGAGGATACAATTTATCGGGATCTGGAGGATGAGGCAGAAAGAAAGATTCTGTTTCGTGCCTTGAATAAACTGTCAGGAAGAGAGAAATTAATCGTTCGTATGAGGTTTGGACTGGATCATCCGGAGGGAAAAGAAATGACGCAGAAGGAGGTTGCGGATCAACTTGGAATCTCTCAGTCTTATATATCAAGACTGGAAAAGAAAATTATGCACAGACTTCGGATGGAAATGGTCCGGTATGAATAGCAGTTACAAAAATTTAATAAAAAGAAAGATGTACAATTTCCCGTATGGTGTTAAAATAAAAGAAAAAGTATCTGAAGCTTAAAAAGAAAAGATACAGGACAGAAAGGGTTGAGGATGTATGAAATTAACATTTGTAGGTGCAGCCCATGAGGTTACGGGAAGCTGTCATTTTCTGCAAGTAGCAGGAAAGAATGTTTTGGTTGACTGCGGTATGGAACAGGGGCCGGATTTGTATGAGAATCCGGGACTTCCGATCAGTGCAACAGAAGTGGATTATGTATTCCTCACACATGCACATATTGATCATTCCGGAATGTTGCCAAAGCTTGCAAAGGATGGGTTTAAAGGGCAGATTTTCACTACCTATGCGACAGCGGATTTGTGTGATATCATGCTTCGTGACAGTGCGCATATTCAGGAATTTGAGGCAGAGTGGAGGAATCGAAAAGGCAGGAGAGCAGGAAAGCCGGAGTATGAACCGGTTTATGAGATGCAGGATGCACTTAATGCGATTGAATTGCTTGTGCCTTGTCAGTATGGGGAGCGCATTACAATCTGTGAGGGAATCCAGATCCGGTTTACAGATGTAGGACATCTGCTTGGATCAGCAAGTATTGAAGTCTGGGCAACAGAAGACGGAGTGACAAAGAAGATTGTATTTTCCGGAGATATTGGAAATCTGGATCAGCCGATTATTAAAGACCCGGCTTATACAGAGAGTGCGGACTATATTGTGATGGAGTCTACGTATGGCAACCGGCTGCATACGCAGGAAAAACCGGATTATCTGGGAGATTTTACAAGAATCCTGAAAGAGACATTTGATAAAGGGGGAAATGTTGTTATTCCTTCCTTTGCTGTGGGCAGAACTCAGGAACTCCTCTATTTTATACGTGAGATCAAAGAAAAGGAATTATTAAAAGAATATCAGAATTTCGAAGTATATCTGGACAGTCCGCTTGCAATTGAGGCAACGAAGATATTTACAAAAAATATGAGAGAGTGTTTTGATGAGGATGCACTTGCACTTGTTAATGCAGGGATTAATCCACTTATATTTGATGGACTTAAGACTGCAACAACAAGTGATGATTCTAAGATGATCAATTTTATCGAGAAACCAAAGGTGATCATCTCAGCTTCTGGAATGTGCGATGCTGGTCGTATCCGTCACCATCTGAAGCATAATTTGTGGAGAGAAGAGTGTACGATTCTTTTTGTTGGGTATCAGGCAATGGGCACTTTAGGACGCAGACTGATCGAGGGCGAAAAGAATGTGAAGCTGTTCGGTGAGCCGATTGAAGTTAAGGCAAGAATTGAGAGCCTTCATGGAATTAGTGGTCATGCGGATATGAATGGGCTCTTAAAATGGCTGGGAGCGTTTAAAGAGGCGCCACAACGCGTCTTTGTTGTGCATGGTGAAGATACCGTAACAGAAGAGTTTGCAAAGACGGTGGAAGAAAAATTTGGATATCAGGCTTATGCACCGTTTCCGTGCAGTGAAGCAGACCTCCTGACAAATGAGATCTTAAGTGAAGGTGTAAAGATTCCGGTGAAGGCGAAAAAACCGGCACAGCGTAAAGCGGATGCGGCGTTTGAACGTCTTGTTGCAGCAGGAAGGCGTTTACTTGATATTATTTACAAGAACGAAGGTCTCGCGAATAAAGACAAAGCAAAATTCGAGTCGCAGATTAATAATTTGTCGGATAAATGGGATATTTGATTGTCAAGGACTAAAACTTTATAAAATTCAGCACTTCATGGAATATCTTATTCAAAGAGTGAGAATGATTCTAAGTAGAAAAAAACTTAGGAGGTTTCTTACAATGGTTGTGAATAAGGTAGAACTGTGTGGAGTGAATACATCAAAGCTCCCACTTCTCAAGGAAAAGGAGAAGGAGGAGCTTTTTCGCAGGATTCGTCAGGGGGACAAGTTGGCGCGGGAAGAATACATCAAAGGAAATCTTCGGCTGGTGCTTAGTGTGATGAAACGGTTTGACAGCAGTAATGAAAATGCAGATGATTTGTTTCAGATTGGATGTGTGGGGCTTGTAAAGGCCGTAGATAACTTTGATCCAGATCGCCAGGTGAAGTTTTCTACCTACGCAGTTCCTATGATCATAGGAGAAATCCGCCGGTATCTGCGAGATAACAGTTCCCTTCGCGTGAGCCGCTCATTGCGTGATATAGCTTATAAAGTAATTTATACAAGAGAAGGTTATATTCGAAAAAATATGAAAGAACCTAGCATTCAGGAAATCGCAGAAGAGATTGGACTTTCAAAAGAAGAAGTAGTTTATGCACTGGATGCAGTACAGACACCAATGAGTCTTCAGGAACCGGTGTATAATGATGGTGGCGATGCACTGTATGTGATGGATCAGGTCAGTGATAAGAAGAACAGAGAAGAAAACTGGGTGGAAGAGTTGTCTTTAGAAGCTGCGATGGAACGGCTGAATGAAAGAGAGAGACGGTTGATCCGTTTACGATTTTTTGAAGGAAAGACGCAGATGGAAGTTTCGGAACAGATAGGAATTTCGCAGGCACAGGTGAGCCGTTTAGAGAAAAATGCTTTAAAAACAATGAGACAATATCTTCTTGGAAAATAGAGAGAAAGTATTGAAATTTTTATGACTTCATACTATGATAAATGGGAAGAAAATGTTACAGAAAGTAACAGAAAAGAGCAGATATGGTTATGGTGTAATGTAACCAATGATAAAGTATGGAGGCAGCTATGATAAAGGCTTGTATTTTTGATCTGGATGGAACGTTGACAAACACATTGGATTCACTGGAATATTCAGTCAATGAGACGATGAAAGAGATTGGAATGCCACAGATCACAAAGGAACAGTGCCGGCAGTTCGTTGGAGATGGAGCGAAGGTTCTGCTTGAACGGACATTAAAGGCAGGCGGGGATACAAAACTGTGTCATCTTGAAGAGGCGGTGGAAGCGTATGCCAGGATATTTGATGCAAATTGTATGTATAAGGTTGCTCCGTACGAAGGAATTCCACAGATGTTGCAGCAGTTGAAAGAGAGTGGTATCAAACTTGCAGTTTTGTCAAACAAGCCAGACAGACAGGCCGTCCATGTGGTTGAAGAAGTATTTGGGAAAGAACTTTTTGACTATATACAGGGGCAGAAGGATGGAGTTCCTAAGAAACCGGATCCGACGGCCGCGTTGACGATTGCCAGTTCATTTGGGGTTTTGCCGGAAGAAGCAGCATACATCGGAGATTCAGAAGTGGATCTTGCAACAGGGCACGCGGCAAGGATGCAGACAATTCTTGTGTCCTGGGGATTCCGTGGAAGAGAAGCTCTTTTAGAGGACGGAGCTGAATGTATTGTTGATTCAGCGGAAGAGATACGAAAGATTGTTAAGAAACAGGAGGAGAAGTAATGGGAGAGTACAATGAAGAGTGTCTGAAGACTTTTTTGGAGAAGCAGGAGCAGCTTTTTGATGAACCGGTAGCAGAGACCCTTGAGGCAGCAGAAGCTTTTCTGGAGGACTGTATGGCAGTTGTTGTAGAATCTCTGGCTGAAGTAAGAGAATACTTTGAAGAGAATGGCATGGATGTAGACGGGATGTCAGAGGAAGAATTGGAAGAGGCTTCTGAAGTGTTTGCACTGCCGGATGGTACTTATCTGATCGTAGAAGGATAAGCAGAATTAAAATCGTAGTAATTGTGAAAAAGCAATTGAAAAGCCACAGATAGGATGGACTGTGGCTTTTTTATATATTAGGAAAGTTCTTTCCTAATATATAAAAATTGCTGTAACTGTTCAGAGCCAACCTCCAAAATGCTACGCATTTCGTCGGTGTGGCGTATCCGCCAAATAAAATTTCAAAAACAGTCTAAAAAATGCAAGGATTTTACACCTGTTTTATGAAATTTTGCTTGGCTCTGAACAGTTACAAATTGCTTATGAAGAGATGTTAGTTTCAGCAATGCAGCATTGAGGATCGGATTCAGGAGACGGTTCTTTTGGATGGAACATAAGAATCAGAAGAAGAATCAAAAGAATGCCAAGAGCAGCAAAAATAATAGTATAGATGATCTCTTTCATATGAAGGACAATGATTTTAGTTTTTGATTTCATGAGGACCCCCCTTTTTATATAATTTATGAATTTACAGAGCAAATATGCATGACAAATATTCATACATGCGGTAAAATAAAGATTGCTGTTTGCAAGAGGAAGTTATATGACAACAAGCCCGTGTTGCTTACAGTGGGAAGAAGAGGATGGAAAACACATTTAGGAAAGGAAGAAGAAGATGTATATTATAGCAGGATTAGGCAATCCGACGAAAGAATACGAAGGAACAAGACATAATGTCGGATTTGATGTTATAGATCGACTTTCTGAGAGATATAATATAGATGTAACTATGGAGAAGCATCGCGCTTTGATTGGAAAGGGTATGATTGCAGGACAGAAGGTGATTTTGGTAAAACCGCAGACTTATATGAACCTTAGTGGCGAGAGCATCCGAAGTGTGATTGACTATTATAAAGTGGATCCTGAGACGGAACTGATCGTGATTTATGATGATATCAGTCTGGGGGTAGGACAATTAAGAATTCGTGCAAAAGGCAGTGCAGGTGGGCATAATGGAATAAAAAATATTATTGCACATCTTGGCGGACAGGTTTTTCCGAGAATAAAAGTAGGAGTTGGAGAAAAACCACCGAAGTATGATCTTGCAGATTATGTTTTAGGACATTTTTCTAAGGCGGAACAGGAACTGATGAGCGAAGGTTATGATAATGCGGTAAAAGCGGTGGAACTGATCGTGAGTGACCAGATGAGCGAAGCGATGAACGAATATAATCGTAAAAAGAAGGACGAGTAGAGATGCAAGCTTTTTTAGAACCATTAAAAGAACTGGCTGATTATCAGGAGATTGTCAGTTCGAGAAGAAAGAAAACGGGTTTCCAGCAGATCGCAGGATGTGTGAATTCACAGAAGATACATCTTGCGAAAGCACTGAGCGATGGCTTTGAGTACAGAGTCATCGTTTTTTCCAGTGAAGAAAAAGCAAAGCAGGCTTATGAAGAATGGCGTGTACTGGAGGAAAATGTATGGTTTTATCCGGCAAGAGATCTTTTGTTTTATCATGCAGATATTAAGGGCGCATTTTTGACAGGGAAACGTATGGAAGTATTGCGTGCGATTGTAGAGAAGAAAGGACGGGAAGCAATTACTGTAGTTACAACAATGGACGCATTTCTGGATGGGCTTCCATCGAAAGAAGAACTGTACGGGAACAGGATTAAGATTCATGCAGAAGAGGCGTTGGATTTTCAGAAATTACAGGAAAACCTTTCGATATTAGGATATGAAAGGGAAAACCAGGTTGAAAGTCCGGGACAATTTGCAGTCAGAGGTGGGATTCTGGATGTATTTCCACTGACAGAAGAGAATCCGGTTCGAATTGAATTATGGGGAGATGAAGTTGATTCTATTAGAAGTTTTGATGTGGAAAGTCAGAGGTCGACAGAGAATTTACAGGAAATAGAAATCTATCCGGCAACTGAGAACTGGAAGCAGATGGAAACGGAAAGCTTTTTGGCATATTTTCCGGTAAAGGAGACAATCTTGTTTTTGGATGAACCGGTACGTCTTCAAGAATCTGCAGAAATCGTAGAAAAAGAGTACTTTCACAGCTTGGAGAGCAGAGAAGAAGCAGGTATCGAGGCAGATGAGATTCCGATTCAGGTAGAACAGACAGATCATACGATTGGAAAGATGAACAAGTATTATGGAATTGCATTTACCATGTTGGAATCAAAATGTGGAATGTTTAAAGTAAGGTCTGTCTACAGTCTGCAGGTTAAAACTGTCAATCCGTATAATAGCAGTTTTGAGCTCCTGACACGAGATCTGAAGAAACTGAAAAGAACAGGGTATCGCGTGATTCTTGTTTCGGGCTCAAGAACAAGAGCAAAACGTCTTGCAGAAGATCTGAGAGATTATGACCTGAGCAGTTTTTACAGTGAAGAGATGGAACGGCAGGTGAATCCGGGAGAGATTATGGTAACCTGTGGTTATATTGCAGAGGGATACGAGTATCCAATGTTAAAGTTTACGATCATCTCGGAATCTGATATTTTTGGTAAGAAAAAGAAAAAAAAGAAAAG
Source organism: Ruminococcus sp. OM04-4AA (assembly GCF_003462585.1). Classification (NCBI taxonomy): domain Bacteria; kingdom Bacillati; phylum Bacillota; class Clostridia; order Eubacteriales; family Oscillospiraceae; genus Ruminococcus; species Ruminococcus sp. OM04-4AA. Next base: position 41,975 of record NZ_QTZH01000001.1, read on the forward strand.
AAAAACTTATGAAGGGAAAAAAATCCAGGAATTTGCCGAACTTAAACCGGGAGACTATGTGGTACATGAGAATCACGGACTTGGAATTTATCAGGGGATTGAGAAAGTCGAAGTAGATGCTGTTACTCGGGATTATATGAAAATTTCCTATGCGGACGGAGGAATTCTATATATACCGGTAACACAGATGGATCTGATCCAGAAATACGCAGGAGCAGATGCAAAGCCACCGAAATTGAATAAGCTTGGTACACCTCAGTGGAAAAAAACAAAAGGACAGGTAAAAAAAGCGGTTCAGTTAATCGCAAAAGATCTTGTAAAACTCTACGCAACGCGCCAGCAGACAGAAGGTTATGTTTATGGACCGGATACGGTCTGGCAGAGAGAGTTTGAGGAGATGTTTCCATTTGAAGAGACAGAGGATCAGCTTCGTGCAATTGAAGATACAAAGAAAGATATGGAAAGTACGAAGATCATGGATCGTCTGATCTGCGGAGATGTAGGATATGGTAAGACTGAAATTGCGATAAGAGCAGCTTTTAAGGCAGTGCAGGAAGGGAAACAAGTTGTTTATCTTGTACCTACAACGATTCTTGCGCAGCAACACTATAATACATTTATTCAAAGATTTAAAGATTTTCCGGTGCGTGTTGACCTGATGAGCCGTTTTCGGACGCAGGCGCAACAGAAAAAAACAGTAGAGGATTTGAAAAAAGGTCTGGTTGATATCGTGATCGGAACACACAGAGTGCTTTCAAAGGATGTTGGATATAAAGATTTAGGACTTCTGATCATAGATGAAGAACAACGTTTTGGTGTGACGCATAAGGAAAAAATTAAAAAATTAAGAGAAAATATAGATGTGCTGACGCTGACAGCAACGCCAATCCCGAGAACACTTCATATGAGTCTGATCGGAATTCGCGATATGAGTGTGCTTGAGGAAGCGCCGATGGATCGTATGCCAATACAGACGTATGTAATGGAATACAATGATGAGATGGTCCGTGAAGCAATTGAGCGTGAACTCGCTAGAGGTGGACAGGTCTATTATGTTTATAACAGAGTGGAAAATATTGCAGATGTGGCACTCCGTGTGCAGAAATTGGTGCCGGATGCAAGAGTATCTTACGCACATGGACAGATGAATGAGCATCAGTTGGAAGATATTATGTATGATTTTATCAATGGTGATATTGATGTGCTTGTATCAACAACAATTATTGAAACAGGACTGGACATTGCGAATGCTAATACGATGATCATACAGGATGCAGATCGATTTGGACTGTCACAGTTATATCAGCTGCGAGGAAGAGTTGGGAGATCCAATCGAATGGCATATGCATTTCTGCTGTATCAGAGGGATAAGATGCTTAAAGAAGTTGCAGAGAAGAGGCTGGCTGCAATTCGCGAATTTACAGATCTTGGATCGGGATTCAAGATTGCAATGCGTGATCTTGAGATCCGAGGTGCGGGAAATCTTCTGGGAGAGTCGCAAAGTGGCCATATGGCAGCAGTTGGATATGACCTGTATTGCAAGATGCTTAATGAGGCTGTCAGTCAGTTGAAAGGTGAAAAAGAAGAAGCAGACTACGCTACAACAATTGACCTTGATATAGATGCATTTATTCCGGAATCTTACATTAAAAACGAGTATCAAAAATTGGATATTTATAAGAGGATTGCCACAATTGAAACAGAAGAAGAGATGGATGATATGACAGAAGAACTGATTGATCGTTTTGGAGATCTTCCGAAAAAAGTACAGCAGCTTCTTCATATTGCAGCACTTAAGAGTCTTGCGCATTCTGCATATATTACAGCGATAGAACAAAAGGGAAAAGACTACAAATTTATCTTATATGAAAAAGCAAATCTGGATCCGGCAAAAATTCCGGCACTTTTAAAGAAATATGGAAATAATATGACTTTCAAAGCAGAAGCAGTCCCGTATTTCCTTTATCAAAAGAAAGGGAGAAGTGGAAAAGAGAAAGGGGAAAATGTTCTGCAGATGCTAAGAGAAATTATAGAGAGTATTCGCGAACTTCGATTAGATTAGGGAAGTTGAGGAGATTCTGTGTTTGGGGTTGTGATAGAACAAAAAACACGATATAATGAGCGGTAGTATGGCTGCGTAAGTAAATACGTAAAAAGAGGAGGATTTACCAGATGGTACGTTTGGCAAAAAGGCTGGCAGTGCTTGCAGTGGCAGGCACATTGACAGCAACATCTTTGACGGGATGTGGAACAATAAATACAGATGAGACAGTTGCAACAGTCGGTGATGAGAAGATTACACTTGGAGTCGCGAATTTTTACGCAAGATTGCAGCAGGCTCAGTATGAAACCTACTATGCGAGTATGATGGGAACAACAGCAGAAGAGATGTGGGCAAAGGAAGCATCAGACGATCAGACATATGAGGAGCAGACAAAGAAGAGTATTCTTGAGAATCTGGAGAATATGTATCTTGTTTCACAGCATGCATCTGACTATGATGTTGCACTGACAGAGGAAGAGCAGCAGGCGATTAAAGATGCAGCAGCAAAATTCGGTGAAGATAATTCGGATGATGTGAAGAAAGTGGTATCAGGAGATGAGGAGGAAGTGGCTAAAGTTCTCGAACTGATGACAATTTCGAATAAGATGGAAACGGAAATGGAAGCTGGTGTGGATGAGAATGTATCAGATGAAGATGCAGCACAGAAGAGTATGCAATATCTCTTGTTCTCATATACAACAACAGATGATTCGGGAGAATCCCAGACATTATCAGATGATGAGAAAGAAGCCTTGAAGACGACCGCACAGGCATTTGATGATCGGTTAAAGGGGGGAGAAGATATGGAGACTGTTGCATCAGCAGCAGGACTTACAGCCCAGACAGCTACATTTGATTCTGAAAGTACAAGCCCGGATAAGGATCTGATCGCAGCAGCAGATGCATTGACAAATGAAGGCGATGTTACAGATATTATAGAGACAGAGAATGGAATTTATATTGCAAAGCTTACAAGTCTTTTAGACAGAGAGGCAACAGAAAGTAAAAAAGAAAGTATTGTAAGTGAGAGAAAAAAGGAACAGTATGATTCACTTCTGGAGCAGTGGAAAAAGGATACAAAAATCAAAGAAGAGAAAAAAGTATGGAAGAAGATCAGTTTTGAAGAACAGGGTGTAACAATTAAAACGTCAGATACATCAGATACTTCAGACAGCCAGAATTAAAAAACAGGGACAAAAAACTTTGTGAAGACTAATAAGTTTTTGTCCCTGTTATATTTATATATTAGGAAAGTCCTTTCCAAATATATAAAAAACACTCCGCTTAGGATGCGCACCGCGCACGAAAAATTAAATGTATTCCAGTTTTTCGAAATAATGCATCAGAATATCGGCACAGTTTTCAACACCGAGTTCGGAAGTGTCAAGAATCATGTGATAATCATTCACATCTCCCCAGGTCTTGCCGGTGTGTTCGTAATAATAAGCAGCACGCTCTTCATCTGTATGCTCCACCTTTTCTTTTGCGGCATCATGATCAAGATTTTCTTTTTTCATGATTCTCTGAATGCGGTCCTCTTTGGCAGCACTCACATAGATGTTTAATACATTCATCCGGTCTTTCAGAATATCTGAGGCGCATCGTCCGAGGATGATACAAGGGCTTTCAGCCAGTTTCCGGATTGCTTCAGCTTCACTTTCATATTTGTGATCAGAGAGCTTTTCTTCTATATAGGCCTTGTCATAGACCGGAATATCAAGTCGTTTCGAAAGCTCTTCAGCAATAATGCTGGCTCCGGTACCGAAACGACGACTCATAGTAATTACTAATTTCATAATGAAGTCCTCCTTTGTAGAAATAACATTCAGATGATTTTTATTATAGCACGTTCTGTTTGATTTGTCTCGGTTTTACTTACTTGTATCCAATGATGAAAAATTGCTGATAAAAATGTATCCATTTTTTTAAGAGAAACAAAGGGGGATGTTTTGATGAAAAAATGGATGTAAAACTTTATACAATCCCCCATTGCAAGATCATGTATACTAATGATATAATTTATAGTAGCGTTTTTGGCAGTTGCCAGAAGCAAACTTATGGATGATTAAAAATTTGAGTAGGTGACGGATTTGAAGAATAAGATCAAACGTTTTGCAAAGGGGGATTTTCACATCCCGCAGCCGGAAATTATTTTTCCTGAGACTCACATTACGATGCGTGTCGGAGAAGGAGAAAAATATGAGGGAAGCTTTTCTCTGCAGAATGAAGGGGAAGGGACAATACGTGGGCTTGTATATCCTTCTTCCTATCGTGTACAGTGCGCAGAGCAGGGCTTTGATGGAAATCCAGTAAATATTTATTATACATATGATGGAAGAGGACTTGTGCCGGGACATGTTGAACATGGAAAATTTACGATTGTATGTAATGGTGGAGAGTATGATATTGCATTTACTGCAATTATTGAGAAACCATTTGTTATGACTCGATACGGAAAGGTTCAGAGTCTGGAAGATTTTAAGAAGCTTACATATCGTGATGCAGCTGAGGCAGTGAAGTTATTCCGATCCAGAGATTTCTTTGAGATTCTCAAATATGAAGATACGAGGATCAAGGCACTTTATAATAATATGCGTAAATGGGAACTGGATCAGCACGCCCTTGAAGAATTCTTGGTAGGGTGCAAGCAGAAAGAGAAGATTTTTCTTACATTAGAAGAAGAAAGCCGTGCTTTTATTTCTCTTGTAGAAGACAGAAAAGAGACTTTTACTGTGAAGAAAAATACCTGGGGATATCTGGAGATTGATGTAAGAACAGAAGGTGATTTCCTTTCTGTTGAGCACAGACATCTGACGACAGATGAATTTATAGGTAATGCCTATCGTTTGGAATATGGTATTTCTATGGACAAGCTTCACAGAGGAAGTAACTTTGGAAGGATTATTCTGGAAACTCCATATGAAACACTGAGTTATGAGGTCGTAGTGGAAAAGGATATTTGCAGAGATGAGGAACATCGTGCAAATGAAAAAGAATTTAATGGAATTCTGAAAGATTATCTGAAATATGAAGGTGACAAGATGTCACTGGAGGATTGGACAGAGACTTCTATTAAGAAGATTTCACATCTTCGCGAGGTAGATGAACGTAATGAGTTCTACCTTCTTGCCCAGGCACATATCTGCATTTTGGGTAATCGGATGGATGAGGCAAAATGGCTTTTAGAATCTTATAACTACAATCGTTTTGCAATCGGTAAGGATGTTGAATTGAGTTCCTATTACCTTTATCTGACGACAAAGCTGAGTAATGATTCGATTGGGCAGAGAAGAGTAGCAGAAGAACTTTCACGTTCCTTTATGAAGCATCCGGACAGCTGGCGGATTCTTTGTATGCTGATCGAGGTTGATTCGGAATATAAAATCTACAGTGAAAGACTGAATGTGCTTGAGAAGCAGTTTATGGAGTATAAGTCTCACAGTTTATGGTTCTATCTTCAGGCATTCCGTTGTTTTAAAGAGAAGAGTTCATCTCTTAAAAAACTCGGACAGTTTGAAGTACAGGTTCTGCTTTTTGGCGTGAAATATAAACTGATGACGAAGGAGCTTGCATTATATACAGCAAACCTGGCAAGTCAGATGAAGAATTTTGATAAACATCTGTATAATGTACTTGTGAAGTGTTATGAGATGTATGATGAAGCAATGATACTGGCTTCCATCTGTACATTGCTTATAAAAGGCAGCAGAACAGAACACATCTATTTCCATTGGTATGAGAAAGCGGTAGACGCAGAGCTGAAGATCGCGCAGCTTTACGAATACTATATGGCGGCTGCGAGACCGGAAGAATTTCATAAGCAGCTTCCACGTTCGGTATATTTGTATTTTATGCATGGAAATTCTCTGGATTATAAGAAATGCGCATTTTTGTATGCAAATCTGATCACTTATGAAGATGAGACAAGTGAGATTTATGCGCACTACAGAGATGAAATGGAAGAATTCACATGGAATCAGCTGGAAAAGAGAAATATAGATGAAGATCTGCGGATCATTTATAAACGGTTCCTTGTAGAGACGGATATCAGTCAGGACAGAATCCGTGCTCTTTATGATGTGTGTCATGCTTATTGGATCACAACAAAGGTGCCGAACATGAAATTTGTTCATGTGATTGCAGCAGATGGAACCATTACACAGAAGGCAGCTTATACCGAGAATGGCGCCAGAGTATTTCTGTATGCAAAGACAGACCGTATTGTCTGGGAAGCAAAAGACGGAAGACATTATACGGATTCGATTCCATATGAGAGTAAACGACTGTTTTATGAACTAAGATATATGGATATCTGCAGAAAATATGCCAATAGTCTGAACAGAAGTAAAGCACTTGAGGAAGAGGAAGAGCTGACTCTGGAAATCGTAAAAGAAAAAGGTCTGGAAAATTTCCCGGAGGATGAGATCCAGGTACTGTGCAGCAAGATGATTCGTGAGACAAATTATGAGAATGATGATTTCCTGACCTATGTTTGTTATGACTTATTTAAGAAAAAACAGTATGATAAAGTGATTCTTACTTATTTGGCAAACTTCTACTGTGGAGCAACACAGGAGATGAAGGAATTGTGGAAAGTTGCTAGAGAGTATGAAGTCCATACGCACAAACTGGCAGAACGGATCATTACACAGATGCTCTTTTCTGAGGAATTATTCCAGGAGACAAAAGTATTTGAAGCTTATTATGATGAAGGGGCATATTTCCGGCTCCAGCAGGCTTATCTGGCATATGTCTCCAGAGAATATGTTGTAGAAGCACGTAAGATTGAGAAATCTATAATTGATATTATCTGCAGGGAAGCAGAGAAGGGTGAGGCAACAATCGATATTTGTATGATTGCTGTTTTAAAATATTATTCGAATCAAGCGTATGAAACAAACCTTAAGAAGACGCTGAAAAAGTTTATGCAGGAACTTTGCGGCAAACAGATTTATTTCCCATTTTTCCTTAAGTATGATAAGGAGTGGCTGATTGAATTCCAGTTGTGGGATAAGACACTGGTAGAATACAAGGGTCAGAAGGATAGCCGTGTCATGTTGTATTATCAGTTGCAGAAAGGTGGAAACGGAGATTCTGATTATGCAACAGAACTTCTGACACCAATGTATGAGAATTTGTATGTGAAGAAGTTTGTGCTGTTCTCACATGAACGACTGATCTATTATTTTAAAGAAACAATTGACGGAAATTCTTACAGAAGTGAGAAAGAGCTCTGTCAGCATACGGTTGAAAAAGGTGAACCGGGCAGATATGGAAGGCTCAATGACATTATTCTGGAAGAAGATCCGGAAGAACGAGAGAAGAAGATGAAGCAGTATGCACTGGAAGATGCGGTTGCATCACATATGTTCATACAGTATTAAGGAGGAAATCTTTTCATGGGACAGGGAAGTATAATTGGATATGAGATAAATGAAAAGACATGCCAGATCAGTTTTTATAATGATAAAGAGATGGAGCCTCAGACACTGGAAGTTGATGCAGATAATTTTCAGATTCCTTTGATTATTGGAAAACTAAGAGACACATGGCATATGGAAAAGAGGCAAAACGTCTTGCAACACTGAAAGAAGGATTTACAGTTGCCCGTCTGCTTTCGAGAAGTCTTGCAAATGAAAAAATTGAATTTGGAGATGAGACATATGATGCAGTATGGCTGCTTTCTCAGTTTATTCAGATGTCTTTACAGGCATTTCCCAAAATTGATGGAATTGTGTTTAGCGTACCGGTTCTTACAGAAGAATTGGCACAGATGCTTCGAAGGATCGCAGTTCGCATGAATATTGATAAAAGACATATCTTTATTCAGGATTATAAAGAGAGTTTTTGTAATTATCTCTTCTATCAGCCGAAAGAACTGTGGCAGTATGATGCAGCATTGTTCTGCTGTGACCGTAATGAGATCAAAGCATATATGCTGCGCAGACTGAAGCCGGGACTTGGTGGTGGAAAGACTACATTTGTTACGGTTGATGAAGTTGCAAATGCACATATGAAAGAACTGGCGCTTGTTTATCCGGTTTTGAACGAGGACAGAGCAAAAGAAGCCGATGCGATGTTCTGCAAATTTATACAGAGCGTGTTTGATAAGAGAATTGTTTCTTCTGTATTCCTGACAGGAGAAGGGTTCGAAAATAACTGGTATCCGAAGTCATTGCGAGTGCTTTGCAATGGAAGAAGAGCATTTATCGGAAATAATCTGTACAGCAAAGGAGCTTGCTATACTGCATACAGAAAACTGTATATGCATATAGAGAATCCGGTTTATCTATCGGAGACTAAGCTGACAGATCAGATCACAGTCAATATGCGTGTGGATGGTCAGGAAATGTGGTATCCGCTTGTTTCCTGGGGTGCACACTGGTATGAGTCGAATAATCAGTGGGAAGTGATCCTTGAAGAGGGTGATGATATAGAATTCCATATCGAGTCACTGGTTCAGGGAACGGTTAAGACCGAAAAAATCTCTCTGGAGAGACTTCCGAAGAGAGCAGAGTATTCGATAAGACTTCAGATAGAAACGATGTTTCTGGATGAAAAAACCTGCAAGATTACAGTACGTGATGTCGGATTTGGAGATTTCTTCCTACCGACGGATTTCCGTGAGGAAAAGGTGATACATTTAGGAGGTAATGATGGGAAATTTAATTCTTTGTCATGACAGACACGCGGCACATCCTTATGAGATTTCCAGGATCCATTGCAGGATCTTTACGATAGAAGAATTGTGTTACTATCTGTGTAATAATTTATATTTGATCGATTATACGATCATGAATGAACCGCTTTGCACCTGGCTGGAAGAAGAGATTGGGATGAAAGAACTGGCAGAGCAGCTTCGAGATTTGATGCGTATGCGTGGATCTGTCGAGAATTTTGTTCTTACAATCCTGAAAGCTTCAAAGATCTATAAAGAATCGGAAATGATCCGTATCCAGAATGTTTTGGAACATCTGAAAAATCAGAAGGATGTAGAGCGTAAGAAGTATAAAGGCGATAATCTTCTCGAAAGCGGTGAGATTGAAGAAGCGATCATCGTTTATCAGGAAATCCTGAATCAGGAAAAAGATGAGAGTGTAGATGAAAAATTCTATGGAAAGATCTATGCATGTCTTGGAGCAGCATATGGACGATTGTTCCTTTATCAGGAAGCGGCCAAAATGTATGACAGAGCCTATCAGATCTGCGAAGATAAGGAATTACTAAAACCATATCTGTATGCGTCTTATAAGTATATGTCGCTGGAAGAATTTCACATTTTGCTTACAAAGCACAGTGAATATCAGGAAGTGAATGCACAGATGAGAAGCGAGATGGACGAAGTGAAGCAGAATCTTCAGATTGAGCCAAATGAAGTACTTTTGGAGAAGTGGAAGAGGAAACATAGAAGAAATCATACATAATACAGACTTTTTATGCAGCTGTTCACAGAATCTATGAGCAGCTGCATTGTTCTATACCTTTTGGGGTTTGACATATATTGTATGCTATGGTAGAATACAACAGTAACTTTACTGTGGTACAGTGACTCATTGGTAGAGAATAAAAGCCAAACTCAATGATGGAGGGTGTTATTATGAAAAGGAAAGTATTAAGTGTGTTATTATGTGCAGGACTTGCAGTTTCTATATTAGCAGGATGCGGTTCAGACTCTTCTAATGCGAATAAGAAAGCGGAATCAACAGGAAGCGACCTTGAATATGTAAAAGACAAAGGAACGCTTGTGGTCGGTGTTACTGACTTTGAGCCAATGGATTATAAAGATGACAATGGTGAGTGGATCGGATTTGATGCAGACATGGCGAAAGCATTTGCAGAGAGTATCGGAGTTGAGGCAGAATTTGTAGAGATTGACTGGGATAATAAAGAGCTTGAGCTTGATGGAAAGTCAATCGACTGCGTATGGAATGGTATGACACTGATTGATGAAGTGAAGAGTTCTATGGAATGCACAGATGCTTATATGAATAACGCGCAGGTTGTAGTTGTACCGGCTGACAAAGCAGATAAGTATCAGGATGAGGAAAGTGTGAAAGATTTAACTTTTGCAGTAGAAGCAGGAAGTGCAGGGGAAGATCAGGTTGAAAGAATTGGTGCACAGTATACATCGGTTACATCACAGGCAGATGCACTGATGGAGGTTGCTTCCGGAAATTCAGATGCAGCTGCAATTGATGCTTTGATGGCAGCAGCTATGATCGGAGAAGGAACAGGTTATGCAGATCTTACTTACACAATAAGTCTGAACAATGAGGAGTATGGTGTTGGATTCCGTAAAGGATCTGATCTTGCAGTAGCTCTGAATGATTACTTTAAAAAGAGTATGGAAGATGGATCAATGAAGAAATGTGCTGAGACTTATAAAGTACAGGCTGCATTGATTGAAAAATAAATTTAGGATGGAGCTTTAATAAAATGGAACTTATTATGGAACAATTTCCAATCGTTATTCACTCACTGAATGTGGGATTTTTACAGACGCTGAAGCTGTTTTTTGCAACGCTTCTTGGAGCTATTCCGTTGGGACTGGTTATTGCATTTGGATCGATGTCACATTTTAAACCGTTGAGTTATATTACGAATATTGTTGTATGGATCATACGTGGTACACCGCTTATGATCCAGATGCTTATCATTTATTATTTCCCGGGACTGGTCTTAGGAAACCCAATCTGGGGTGGCGGTGAAAGCGGAAGATTTCTTGCAGCTTCGGTTGCATTTATCTTTAACTATGCATGCTATTTCTCGGTAATTTACCGCGGAGGAATCCAGGGTATCCCACAGGGACAGACGGAGGCCGGACTTGTTCTTGGAATGACAAAGCATCAGATCTTCTTTAAGGTTAAGCTGCTTCAGATGGTGAAGAGAATTGTTCCACCGATGTCAAATGAGATCATCACACTTGTAAAAGATACTTCTCTTGCACGAATCATTGCACTGCAGGAGATTATCTGGGCAGGACAGGCGTTCCTGAAAGGTTCTCAGGGAATCTCAGGTGCGATCTGGCCGATGTTCTTTACAGCTTTTTATTATCTGATCTTCAATGGTATTCTGACAGTCCTTCTTGGAAAGCTTGAGAAGAAGCTGGAATATTTTAATTAAATTGGGAGGAAGAGATAAATGGCAATACTTGAAGTAGAACACATAAATAAAACATTTGGACGGACAGAAGTACTGAAGGATATCAGCTTTTCATTGGAAAGAGGACAGGTACTTTCCTTGATCGGTTCCTCGGGAAGTGGAAAGACGACACTTCTGCGCTGCCTGAATTTTTTGGAGACACCGGATAAAGGTGTGATCCGTGTAAATGATGAATTATTGTTTGATGCTGCAAATCCTGTAACAAAACAGGAAAGTGAGATCCGTAAGAAAAGATTACATTTTGGACTTGTATTCCAGTCTTTTAATCTGTTCCCGCAGTATACAGCACTTGGGAATGTAATGCTGGCGAAGGAACTACTTGCAAAAAGTCAGCCTGATTATAAGGCACGCAAGAAAGAGATACATGCAGAGATTGAAGCAGAAGCAAAGAACCTCTTAGATCAGATGGGACTTTCAGAGCGTATGAATAACTATCCGCATCAACTTTCCGGAGGACAGTGTCAGCGTGTGGCGATTGCCCGTGCACTTGCACTTAGTCCGGATATTCTATGCTTTGACGAGCCGACTTCAGCACTTGATCCGGAGCTTACAGGTGAAGTACTGAAAGTTATCAAAGGACTTGCAGATCAGAATACTACGATGATCATCGTAACGCATGAGATGGCATTTGCAAGAGACGTATCGGACAAAGTTCTGTTTATGGATGACGGTAAAATACTTGAGCAGGGAACACCTGAGGAAGTGTTTGAAAATCCAAAAGAAGAGCGTACCCGTCAATTTTTGTCACGTTATACAAACGGATAGTGATTTTGTAAATACTGGACAAAAATGAAGGTGGTAATAAGATACGAAGAATAAAAACGACGAATATATTAGAAATACTAATATATTGAACGCAAATAAAATAATGAGCAGGAAGAAATACAAGGCGGAGGGAATGTTGATTTTCACTCCGCCTTATATTATAATCGGTTTTGTATGATACAGAAATCATGATAAAAACTAGCAGGAACTAGGTAAGGAGCATAAACTGACATGAGTGAATTTGAAAAAGCAGTGACGGGACTTGGGGAAGAATGCGGTGTTTTTGGTGCTTATGATGTGGATGGACATGATGTGGCTGCATCAGTCTATTATGGCTTGTTTGCTTTGCAGCATAGAGGTCAGGAGAGCTGCGGTATTGCAGTGACAGACACTTATGGGAAGAGAAACGTCCTTTCAAAAAAAGGACTTGGCCATGTGGATGACGTGTTTGATGAAGAGGGACTTTCAGAGCTGAAAGGAAATCTTGGCGTGGGGCATGTGAGATATTCAACAGCAGGTGCAACACGTGTAGAGAATGCAATGCCACTTGTTATAAACTATGTAAAAGGAACACTTGCGATTGCACATAATGGAAATTTAGTAAATGCAATTGAGCTGAGAGAAGAACTCAGCCAGACAGGTGCTATTTTCCAGACAACAATAGACTCTGAAGTAATCGCATATCTTATTGCAAGAGAGCGTCTTCATACACCGACAGCAGAAGAAGCTGTGAAGTGTGCGATGCAGAAGATCAAGGGTGCATATGCACTTGTTGTGAGCAGCCCGAGAAAAATGATTGGTGCAAGAGATCCATTTGGACTCAAGCCACTTTGTATCGGGAAACGTGACAATACATATTTCCTTGCTTCTGAGAGCTGTGCGATCGCAGCTGTAGACGGTGAATTTGTAAGAGATGTTCTTCCGGGAGAAATCGTAACAATTACAAGAAAACATGGAATCCAGTCAGATACGAGTATGGTGATCGATTCTGAAAAACAGGCAAGATGTATTTTTGAGTATATTTATTTTGCAAGAACAGACAGTACAATCGATGGTGTAGGTGTATACCATTCCAGAATTCTGGCAGGAAAAGCACTTGCGGAATCTTATCCGGTAGACGCTGATCTTGTTGTGGGAGTTCCGGATTCCGGTCTGGTAGCAGCGAAAGGATATTCTGAGCAGTCAGGAATTCCTTATGGAATGGCATTTCACAAGAACAGTTATGTGGGAAGAACATTTATCAAACCGAAACAGAGCGAACGTGTTTCCAGTGTAAAGATCAAACTGAATGTAATTCCGGAAGTTGTAAAGGGAAAACGAATCGTAATGGTAGATGATTCCATCGTGCGTGGAACAACTTGTGCAAATATTATTAAGATGCTGAAAAAAGCCGGAGCAAAAGAGGTACATGTACGTATCAGTTCTCCACCGTTCTTACATCCATGCTTTTTTGGAACAGATGTTCCGTCGAATGAGCAGCTGATCGCACATACTCACACACAGGAGGAGATCCGTCAGCTGATCGGAGCAGACTCTCTTGGATACATGGAGATCGAGAAACTGAAAGATATGGTTGGAGATCTTAAGTATTGCGATGCCTGCTTTACAGGAAAGTATCCGATGAAAGTTCCGGAAGAGGATATCAGTCAGGCATTTGAACAAAATTGATTTTGAAGACTCAGTTTATGTGTTATAATAGATAAACAGTTACGATAAAGATATGAAACAAGGAGAAAAGAATTATGAGTAATGATCGTTATGTAAGCCCGCTTTCAGAGCGTTATGCAAGCCGCGAGATGCAGTATATCTTCTCACCGGACAAAAAGTTCAGAACATGGAGAAGACTTTGGATCGCACTGGCAGAGACTGAGAAGGAGCTTGGACTCAACATCACAGACGAGCAGATCGAAGAGATGAAGAGCCATGCGGATGATATTAACTTTGAGGTGGCAAAGGAACGTGAGAAGGTTGTACGTCATGATGTTATGTCTCATGTTTATGCATATGGTGTTCAGTGCCCAAAAGCAAAAGGAATCATCCATCTTGGAGCTACATCCTGTTACGTAGGAGATAATACAGATATTATTATTATGGCAGAAGCACTGAAACTGGTTCGCACAAAGCTTGTGAATGTAATTGCAGAGCTTGCGAAGTTTGCAGAGGAGCAGAAAAACCAGCCTACACTTGCTTTCACACATTTCCAGCCGGCACAGCCGACAACTGTTGGAAAGAGAGCGACTCTCTGGATGCAGGAGTTTGAAATGGATCTTGAGGATCTGGAATATGTACTTGGAAGCCTGAAACTGCTTGGATCTAAAGGAACAACAGGAACACAGGCAAGTTTCCTTGAACTGTTCGACGGAGATCAGGAGACAATTGACAAGATCGATCCGATGATCGCTGAGAAGATGGGATTCAAGGCATGTTATCCGGTATCCGGACAGACTTATTCAAGAAAAGTAGACACAAGAGTACTGAATGTACTGGCAGGAATCGCTGCAAGTGCTCACAAATTCTCTAATGATATCCGTCTGCTTCAGCATTTGAAAGAAATTGAAGAACCATTTGAGAAGACACAGATCGGATCTTCAGCAATGGCTTATAAGAGAAACCCGATGAGAAGTGAGAGAATTGCTTCCCTTTCAAGATATGTGATGATCGATGCACTTAATCCGGCAATTACATCTGCAACACAGTGGTTTGAGAGAACACTTGATGATTCCGCTAACAAGCGTCTGAGTGTTCCGGAAGGATTCCTTGCAATCGACGGAATTCTTGATCTTTGTCTGAACGTTGTAGACGGACTGGTTGTATACCCGAAAGTAATCGAGAAGCGTCTGATGTCCGAACTTCCATTCATGGCAACAGAGAATATTATGATGGATGCTGTTAAAGCCGGCGGAGACCGTCAGGAACTGCACGAAAGAATCCGTGAGCTTTCTATGGAAGCAGGAAGAAATGTAAAAGAGAAGGGACTCGACAATAACCTTCTTGAACTGATCGCAGCTGATCCTGCATTCAACCTGACTTTAGAGGATCTTCAGAAGACAATGAAACCGGAGAAATATGTTGGACGTGCAAGTGAGCAGGTAGATGCATATCTTAAGAATGTGATCCGTCCACTGCTTGAAAAGAATAAAGAAATCCTTGGTGTGAAGGCTGAAATTAACGTATAGAATCCTTGGAATCTATCAGGACAAAACGGAAAAATCAAAGGGATGTTGCATTTGGTTGCAGCATCCTTTTTCTTTTGATAAACTAAAATTATTTCGTGTATTAAAATGTGGGGGAAAGAGAAAGGAATAAGAGAACATGGATATAGCATTGAATTGGAATGAATGGCATCAGGAAACGGTGAGAAAACCATATGCCAGAGTGGGAGTGACTTTATTAAGTGGTGCGCTGATTCTGATGTCTGCACAGGAAATTGTTTCATTATACTTGGAAAAGAATCTGATTTCTGAAATAGCAGTCTGTGCGACAACAGAGGATATAAATGTATCAGGAAATGATCTGCCGGAAAAAGTAACAATAGAAGCTATCCAGACAGATGTTAACCAGGCGGATGTTAACCAGGCAGCGGCTGTTCCGGCGGAAATTTTAGTGGAAGAACCTATAGTAGAAGAAATTGCGGTGGAAGAACCCGTGGTAGAAGAGATTGTGGCAGAAAAACCAGGTGTAAAAAGAGATACAACTATAAATGGTGCAAGTGAACCGATAATTACAAATCCTGATTCAATGGAAAATGTAAAAAATGAAACTGAGGAGGAAGAAGAGCCAATAGAGGTGGGGAATATAAATACAGGATATCTTATTAATGCGGAAGGTGTGATCTATGGACTTTCAGGAAGCAAAGAAGTGATACAGGATGGAGTACTGCTCTTTCCTGAAGAAGGATGTTCCCAAATTGCGGGAGGAGCGCTGTCGGATCTTGGTTCTGCTGTAGAAGAGATTGAAATTCCTGTTAATATAACAAATATTCAGTCAGGAGCATTTGCGGGGCTGAGTAACCTGGGATGGATAGAAGCAGATGCAGCAAATCCAGCCTATGTTACGGTAGATGGTGTACTCTACACGGCAGATGGCACAGTTCTTCTTGCATTTCCGGCAGCGTGGACAGGAACCTTTCAGGTGCCGGAAAGTGTGAAAAGTTTTGCGGAAAGTGCATTTGATGGAACAAATCTGGAATGTATTGATGCAAGATCCTGCACACTTGAACAGACGGGAAGTATTCCTGAAACGGTGAAACTTTTGGAGTAAAAGAAAAACATTGATTTTGTTTGTTGAAGAATCTAGGGAGTTGCGCTATAATATGACGAGATATGAACAATAACAAACAGGAATTGGAGAAGATAGAATGAGTAAGAAAGTAAGAACAAGATTTGCACCAAGCCCGACAGGAAGAATGCATGTGGGTAACTTAAGAACAGCACTTTATGCGTATCTGATCGCAAAGCATGAAGGGGGAGATTTCCTTCTTCGTGTAGAGGATACAGACCAGGAACGTTTTGTGGAAGGTGCACTTGATATCATTTACAGAACAATGGAGAAAACAGGTCTTATCCATGATGAAGGACCGGATAAAGATGCCGGATATGGACCGTATGTACAGAGTGAGCGTAATGCATCAGGCCTTTATCTTAAATATGCAAAGCAGCTTGTAGAGCAGGGAGACGCTTATTACTGTTTCTGTGACAAAGAGCGTCTGGAGTCTTTAAAGACACAGGTTTCTGAAGGTGGAGTAGAGATTTCTGTTTATGATAAGCACTGCTTAAGTCTGAGCAAGGAAGAAGTAGAAGCGAATCTGGCAGCAGGTAAGCCATGGGTTATCCGTCTGAATGTACCGAATGAAGGTGAGACAACATTCCATGATGAGATCTACGGAGATATCACAGTTCCGAATGCAGAGCTTGACGATATGATCCTGATCAAATCTGATGGATTCCCGACATATAATTTTGCAAATGTAATTGACGATCATCTGATGGAGATTTCACATGTTGTTCGTGGAAATGAGTACTTATCTTCAGCACCGAAGTATAACCGCCTTTATGAGGCGTTTGGCTGGGAAGTACCGGTTTATGTACACTGTCCACTGATCACAGATGAGAATCATAAGAAATTGAGCAAGAGATGTGGACATTCTTCTTATGAAGATCTGATCGAGCAGGGATATGTTTCAGAGGCAGTTGTGAATTATGTTGCACTGCTTGGATGGTGCCCGACAGACAACAGAGAGATCTTCTCTCTGGAAGAGCTTGTTGAGGCATTTGATTATCATCATATGAGTAAATCTCCGGCTGTATTTGATACAGTGAAATTGAAATGGATGAACGGAGAATATCTCAAGGCAATGGATTTTGATAAGTTCTATGCACTTGCGGAGCCTTATCTGAAAAAGGCAGTAACAAAGGACTATGATCTGAAGAAGATTGCAACACTTGTGAAGACAAGAATTGAGATTCTTCCGGAGATCAAAGAGCAGGTGGATTTCTTTGAAGAACTTCCAGATTATGATATTGCACTGTATACACACAAGAAGATGAAAACAGATCCTGAGAAGTCACTCGCACTTCTGAACGAGGTTCTCCCGGTTCTTGAGGCGCAGGAGGACTTTAGCAATGATGCATTGTTTGAGACATTGAAAACATTTGCAACAGAAAAAGGATACAAAGTAGGTTATGTAATGTGGCCGCTTCGTACAGCAGTTTCCGGAAAGCAGAATACTCCGGGCGGAGCAACAGAACTGATGGAAGTACTCGGAAAAGATGAGTCTCTTAGAAGAATCCGTCTTGGAATCGAGAAACTTCAGTAAGGACAGCGAAAAGAGGTACAATGGGATTTAATGAAGCACAGGCGCAGGCAATCCAGCACACAGACGGCCCATGTCTTGTACTGGCAGGCCCGGGATCGGGGAAGACGCTTACGATTGTAAACAGAGTAAAATACCTTATAGAGAAACAGAAAGTAAGACCAGAAGAAATTCTGGTCGTTACTTTTACAAGATTTGCAGCGGCGGAGATGAAATCCCGCCTCTGTTTGGTTATGGGCAAAAGAGATCTTCCGGTTACAGTGGGGACATTTCATGGAATCTATTATGGAATCCTGAAATGGGCTTATCGGATGAATCAGGAAAATATTCTTTCAGAGACAGAAAAATATCAGATTTTACGTGGCGTGATTAACAAAGAAAGAATGGAGATCTTTGATGAAGAAGATTTTATTCAGGATATTGTGGCAGAAATTGGAAAAGTGAAGAATAATCGGATTCCGCTGGAAGAATTTGTATCAGAAAAGTGTAGTGCAGATGCTTTTCGCAATATTTACCGTAATTATGAACGGCATAGAAAAGAACTGAAAAAGATTGATTTTGATGATATGCTGGTACTTTGTTATGAATTGTTCCGTTCAAGACCAGATGTACTTGCACAGTGCAGAAGAAATTCAGATACGTTTTGATTGATGAATTTCAGGATATTAATCGAATTCAGTATGATGTGATCCGTATGCTGGCCCAGCCGGAGAATAATTTGTTCGTAGTGGGGGATGATGACCAGGCAATCTACGGATTTCGTGGAGCTGATTCGGAATTGATGCTTGGATTTGGAAAGGATTTCCCTGATGCAAAACAAATTCTGCTTGGAATGAATTACCGTTCGACAGCAAATATCGTACAGAATTCTTTGAAACTCATTGAAAATAATGTGGAGAGATATAGTAAAAAACTGGAAGCAAACCGTGAAGGCGGTTCCTGCCTTCATATTCAGGAAGTGAAAGATCCGGTGGAAGAGGCAGAATATGTTCTTGAAGAGATACAGAAATGTAAGGAGAATGGCATAAAAGAAGAGGAGATTGCGATTCTGTTCCGGGTTCATACAGATGCGAGAGCAGTGGTAGAAGCAATGGTGGAACGGAAGATCCCGTTTCAGATGAAAGAACATCTTCCGAATATCTATGAACACTTTATCGCAAAGGATATTATGGCATATTTCCGGCTGGCAACAGGAAAGCGGCGCAGACAGGATTTCTTACAGGTGATGAATCGGCCAAAGCGATATCTTGGAAGAGACAGCGTGTCAGGAAGTCAGGTTTCTTTTGAAGACATGAGGAAGTTCTATTGTGATAAAGACTGGATGATCGACCGGATTGATCAGTTTGAGTGGGATGTTAAGATGCTTATGAAGATGGCTCCGTATGCAGCAATCCAGTATATCAGAAAAAGGATTGGTTATGACGATTTTCTGAAAGAGTATGCATTTACACATCAGATAAACAGATCTGATCTGAATGAAGTACTGGCAGAGATCGAAGAGGCGGCGAAAGCATTTTCAAGTGTTGAAGAATGGTTTGCACATGTAGAAGAATATACGGAGACTTTGAAAGTGAAGGAAAAGGAAAGAAACAGACCACGTCCGGGTGTCCGGCTGATGACGATACATGCTTCCAAAGGGCTGGAATTCAAGCAGGTATTCCTGATTGCGGCGAATGAAGGAAGGATTCCGTATCAGAAGGCAAAGACAGATAAGGAGATCGAAGAAGAGAGAAGATTATTCTATGTGGCAATGACAAGGGCAAAAGATTTTTTGAAGATCTGTTATGTGAAAATAAAAAACGGGAAAGAAGTTACTCCCTCCCGTTTTGTAGACGAACTATTGAAAAACTGACAGGATGTCAGTCACTTTGCTGACATCCTCAAGACTTAGTCCTCCAGGTCATCTAATGCATCAAGATCGATATCGCCGAAATCCTGTGTATCCAGCCATTCGTTGAATATAGCGGAAACACGGTCGAATTCTTCATCTTCTTCGATGTTCTCAAGTCCAGGTTCTTCCTCTTCTCCGTTATCAATGAAACGATACAGATAGATCTGACCGTCTGTGTTATCACCGTTTTCATCCAGTGGAAGAAGTGCAATATACTCCTTTTCCTCTGCTTCAAAAATATTGAGAACAGCGCATTCAAGTTCCTCATTATTCTCCAGTGTCAAAGTGACTGTGAGGGATTCGTTTTCGTTCATAATCTTCTCCTTTGAATCTGTGTTGTATTTCATTCCGTATTGACCAGCCAGGTGTTCAAAACGAGAATGATCAGCTATCTTGATGGTAACAAAAAGGGGAGAAAAAAGCAAGATAAGATTGACTTTCGGGTTAAACAAGGTAGAATAAAAGTGTTACTGATAGAAGTGAAAGGATAATAGACAATATGAAGAAAAAATGGATACTGTGCATGGTGGCAGTTTTGTGTATAGTGGTAGCATTGCTGGATGTGGAAAGAAAAATGTTGGAACACCGGAAGACAATGCAGTAGTAGAAGAGGATGATAAGAAAAATGATAATACAGAGGAAGGTGGCAGACTGTTTGGATTTAGTGGGATCGATATGTCGAATCCTTTTTATGACACATTAAAAAATTCTGTCCAGACAGCATTGGAGGCTCAAGGTGACCGCCTGATGGTTCGTGATCCGGCATCAGATGCTGATTTGCAGAATGAACAGATTCGGGAGCTGATCAACGAAGGGGTACAGGCAGTATTTCTTTGTCCGGTAGACTGGGAGAAAATCACTCCCGCACTTGAAGCCTTAAAAGAGGCAGATATTCCGGTGATCAATCTTGATACAGAAGTAAAAGAGACAAGCCTTGTATCTGCATTTGTAGGGTCAGATAATGAGAATGCGGGATATGTGTGCGGGCAGGATCTTCTAGTTCAGAAACCAGATGGCGGTAAAATTGTGATTGTAGAAAGTCCTGGGGTAAACTCAGTGAATGAAAGAATTACCGGATTCGAAGAAGCTGTAGCAAACAGTGGCTTCGAAGTGATAAAAAGAATTGAGTCGTTGGGAGACAGCAGCAATGTAAAAGATGAGATGACACAAGTCCTGAACGAAAACAGTGAGATCGCTGCTGTTATGTGCGGAAGTGATCCGATGGCAGAACAGGTGATGGCAGCGATCACAGAAGTGCAGAGAACGAATATCTGCGTGTATAGTGTGGATGGTTCTCCGGTGACAAAGACAGCACTGGTGAATGGTACAGGAGGAATGACCGGGATAGGAGCGCAATCCCCGATCAATATGGGAAAGACAGCAGTAAAGGTGGCGACAGCATTACTGGCAGACAAAGATTATGAGAAAGAAAATTATGAGGAAACTTTCTTTATAAATCGTGATAATGTTGAAATGTATGGAACAGATGGATGGCAGTAATTTATTGATTGCTCAAGAAAGGGGTTAAAGATGAGGAAGACAAAGGGGAGTCCGCAGCCATTTGGAGTGGATATCAAAGGTAAAAATATAAATTTTGCCGTTCAGGTAGCAAAAGGGAAGACCTGTGAACTTTTACTGTATAAGAGAGGGAAAGAAGTTCCGGAATATCAGTTTGATATGCCGGAGGAAGAAGGCGTTGGAGAAGTACGTTTCTTATCTGTTGAAGGTCTGAAGGCAGATCGATATGAATACAATTTTCTGATTGATGGGAAAGTATGTGTGGATCCATATGTAAAAGAACTTGCAGGAAAAGAGAAATTTGGTGTAGAACGGAAACTTCAGGAACATCAGATTCGTGGGAAAATTGTTTCAATGGAGGACTATGACTGGCAGGAAGATCAGCGTCTACATCTCCCATGGGAAGATGTAGTGGCTTATGGTTTGCATGTGCGTGGATTTACAAAACATTCTTCTTCAAAAGTGGTGCATAAGGGAACATTCCAGGGGGTTGTTGAAAAACTGGATTATTTAAAAGAACTTGGAGTCAACCAGATTCAGTGTATGCCGGTCTATGAATTTGAAGAGTGCGGAAAAACGAAAGTGAACTATTGGGGATATGGTAAAGGTTTTTATTTTGCCCCTAAAAAAGCCTATGCATCTGGAAAAAGTGCAGTTCTTGAGTTGAAAGATATGGTGCGTGCATGTCATAGTCAGGGCATAGAAGTTGTACTGGAGATGCCATTTGTTCCGGGAATATCAGCAAATTATGTAACGGAATGTCTGCGTTTCTATATGCTGGAGTATCATGTGGACGGATTTGTTCTGAATCCTTATAACGTGCCGTGGGAGCAGCTGATAGAAGATCCTTTTTTGAAAGATATCAAGCTGATGCAGAAAGATGATGGTTTCCAGAATGTGATGCGTCGCTTCTTAAAAGGTGACGAGAATATGGTAAATGATGTGATCTGGGCGTTAAAAAATCGTTCATCGGAGAACGGAAAATGCAATTATATTACAACACAGACAGGATTCACATTATGGGATTTAGTATCTTATGATTGTAAACATAACGAAGAAAACGGTGAGAAGAACCTGGATGGACCAGACTATAATTATAGTTGGAACTGCGGAGCTGAAGGACCGAGCAGAAAACGCACAGTTGTCAATCTTAGAAAGAATCAGGTGAAGAATGCATTAGAACTCCTGTTGACAGCTCAGGGAACTCCATGCCTTCTTGCAGGAGATGAATTCTGTAATTCGCAGAGAGGAAATAACAATGCATATTGTCAGGATAACGAGACAGGATGGGTAAACTGGACACAGTTAAAGAAAGATGACTGGCTGTTTCAGTATATAAAGAAACTGATCGGGCTGAGAAAAGAACATCGTTGTCTTCACCAGAGTACAGCACTATCCGGAATGGATACCACGCGATGTGGCATACCGGACGTATCCTATCATGGAGAAAATGCATGGCAGGTAAAAGCAGAAGTTTCCAGCCGTCAGTTAGGTGTTTTGTATTCAGGAACGAAAGAAGGGGAGCTCCCTTGTTTTACAGCGTATAATATGCATTGGCTGCCGCATCACTTCGCAATACCAACGATTGGAAAGAACGTAGAATGGTATCTTGTTATGACTACAAAAGATGGCGTGCTTTGTGAAGCGAAAAAGCTGGAAAATCAGAAAGAGGTATTACTGGAAGAACGTAGCGTAGCAATTCTGGTTGGACGTAGGATAGAGGAAAAGAAGAGTCGTTCAGAAAAGAAACCGATTTATACAGTTAAGACGCAGAATGTAAATAAAATAGAAAAACGGCAGGAAGCAGAAGAACTTTGTAAAGAAGAACAGCCGGCTAGAGAGGGAAAAGTATGAAGGCATTTGCACATTTTTGTACCATAACAAAACACAAAAAACTAGTCTTAAAAGAGTGTTTTCGTGTTGGTTTGTACAAACAGGGACTGCTCCATGATATGTCAAAATACAGTTGGACAGAATTCCGTGTGGGATGCAGATACTATCAGGGGACAAGAAGCCCTAATAATGCCGAACGGGAAGAAAAAGGGTATTCTTCCGCATGGCTCCACCACAAAGGCAGGAACAAACACCATTATGAATACTGGATTGATTATAGTCTGGAGGGACCGAACCTTCTGGCGGGAATGAAGATGCCGGTGAGATATGTAGTAGAGATGTTTCTTGACCGCATTGCAGCAAGCAAAGTGTATCTCGGGGATGCATATACCTCTGATGCACCGCTTGCTTATTATGAAAACGGACGTGCAGATGAGCTGATGCATAAAGATACAAGAGAATTATTAGAAAAACTGCTTCATATGCTTGCGGAAGAAGGCGAGGAAACTACTTACAGATATATCAAGAGAGAAGTGTTAAAAAGATAAGAAGAGGGAGTTGAGGCAGCAGTGAGGCTATATATTGTGCGTCATGGAGAGACGGATTGGAACAAGAAAAAACTGGTACAGGGACGAAAGGATATTCCCTTAAATGAATATGGGCGTCATCTTGCCCGGGAAACTTCTTATGGGATGAGACAATACCAAATTGATCTGGCTTATACAAGTCCCTTACAGCGTGCAAAAGAAACGGCAGAGATTCTTCTTGAAGGACGCAACATTCCGCTTTATGAAGATCAGAGAATCCAGGAAATTTCTTTTGGCTCGTATGAGGGAATGTCTTGTGTAGATAAGACGAAAGAAGAGAATCTTGCATTCCAGAAATTCTTTCAGGATACGGGAAATTATATTCCGCCGGAAGATGCTGAAAGTGTAGAACAACTTTATGAAAGAACCGGAGAGTTTTTAAAGAGTCTTGAAGAGAGTAAGAAGCTGAAGGATAAGAATCTTCTGATTTCTACACATGGTGCTGCGATGACAGCAATGCTGAACAGGATGAGAGGCAGTCTTTCAGTAGAACATTTCTGGAAAAATGAAGTACCGCCAAATTGCTCTGTTACGATTGCGGAACTTGAAGGCAGTGGATTCAAAATTATCCAGGAAGGAATTATCTTTTACAAAGAAGAAGTGAAACACTGGAAAGCAGTGTAGTATATAAGGGTAGTATAAAAGGCAGAATGTAAGTGCTGTGGTACTTGCATTCTGCCTTTCCTTATGCTATTCTTTAGTTGTCTGGCCGGCAGATCCTTAAGCCGGCACTGATTCACATGAACTTCAATGCTTCTGTTTCAGGAAGAGGATTCCATGGTATATCGTATTATTGCAACAAAATTAAGGGGAAGAATTATTGTTGACATTTTGAAAGAAGTATAATAAAATCTATTCATAGACGAACAACTGTTCGAAAAAAGAGAGAATGGGTTTTATACACTAAGAGAGATAGAGAAGGAGAAAATTATGGCAGGCAAAGAGAGCGTTACAAAGCTGGCGAATAACGAAGAGAAGAAGAAAGCACTGGATGCAGCGATCGCAAAGCTGGAGAAAGATTTTGGTAAGGGTGCAGTGATGCGGCTGGGAGAATCAGGGGCGCATGTAGCTGTAGAGACAGTTCCTACCGGATGTCTGAGTCTTGATCTGGCACTTGGACTTGGCGGTGTGCCAAAGGGACGTGTGATCGAGGTTTATGGTCCTGAATCAAGTGGTAAGACAACTGTCGCACTTCATATGATTTCTGAGGTTCAGAAGAGAGGGGGAATTGCCGGATTTATCGATGCAGAGCATGCACTGGATCCTGTATACGCAAAGAATATCGGAGTAGATATTGATGAACTCTATATTTCACAGCCTGACAGTGGAGATCAGGCCCTTGAGATTGCAGAGACAATGGTACGTTCAGGGGCGATTGATATTATTGTCATTGACTCTGTAGCTGCACTTGTTCCAAAACAGGAGATCGAAGGGGATATGGGAGACAGTCATGTTGGTCTGCAGGCAAGATTGATGTCACAGGCATTGAGAAAACTGACACCGGTTATCAGCAAGTCAAACTGTATTGTGATCTTTATTAACCAGCTACGTGAGAAAGTTGGAGTAATGTTTGGAAATCCAGAGACAACGACAGGAGGACGTGCGCTGAAATTCTATGCATCTGTGCGTATGGATGTCAGAAGAATCGAGACTTTAAAGCAGAGTGGAGAGATGGTAGGAAACCGTACAAGAATCCGTATTGTGAAGAATAAGATTGCTCCGCCGTTCAAAGAAGCGGAATTTGATATTATGTTTGGAAAAGGTATTTCCCGTGCGGGAGATATTCTTGATCTCGCAACCAATATTGATCTTGTGAAGAAGAGCGGTGCGTGGTATGCATATGAGGGAGAGAAGATTGGCCAGGGAAGAGAGAATGCAAAGGCATATCTGGAATCACATCCGGAAGTGATGGAGACACTGGATCAGAAGGTGAGAGCACATTATGCATTATCCGGATCAGAAGAAGCAGAGAATGAGCTTCCAGATGCTGAGAAGAAGACAGGGGCATCAAGTGATCTGAAGCTGACACCGGCTTCTAAAGTGGCTGATGAGGCAGAAAAGAAAGAATGATTGTTACTGGGATAGAAGAGCAGACAAAGACGAAGTTTAAAGTATATCTGGATGGAACATTTGCATTTGTGCTTTATAAAGGTGAGTTGAAGCGTTTTGGTATAAAGCAGGGAGAAGATCTCGCGCAGGAAAATTATGAAAAGATTCAGAATGAGGTACTGTTGAAACGCGCAAAGAAGAGAGCAATGCATTTGCTGGAGGATATGGATCGTACAGAGTCTGCATTAAGGAAAAAACTGAAGGCGGGACAATATCCGGAGAATGCAATCAGCGGAGCAATTGAATATGTGAGATCTTTTGGATATCTAGATGATGCAAGATATGCGGAAAATTTTGTTATGAGCCGCAAAGATAGTAAAAGCAAACGGGAAATCAAGGCACTGCTGTCGCAGAAGGGAGTTTCTGATGATTTGATTTGTCTGGCTTTTGAACAGTGCTATAGTGAAGATTCAGAGGAAGAGGCAATCCGAAGGATACTGCGAAAAAAGAAGGTTGATCCGGAAAGAATGGAAGAGCAGGAATATCAAAAGATATTAGGATATCTTGCACGAAAAGGATTTCGTTATGAAGTGATCCGTCATGTTATATCAGATTATGATAAACAGAGTAACTGACACGGGAGTGAACAGTAACCCGTGGTGTGTCATGTGATACAAAATAATAATTACAATGCTTGACATTGTTGTTGAAACAGTATAAAATTTAAGTGTTGTATTTGAGTAATATGTACAATGAAAATCGAATAAGGAGGTGCTCCTGTGCAGATAAGTCTAGGTTTATTTATAGGCGTTGCCGTGGCCCTCGCGTTGATAGTCGGAATCATTACTCACTTTGTTACAGTTTCCAATCTGAGAAAGAATGCGGAAAGCAAGATTGGGAATGCAGAAGCAAAAGCAAGAGAAATCATTGACGATGCTGTAAAGACTGCAGAGACGACGAAGAAGGAATCTCTTTTGGAAGTAAAGGAAGAGTCCATCAGGACAAAGAATGAACTTGAGAAAGAGACGAAAGAAAGAAGAGCGGAGTTACAGCGTTATGAGAAGCGTGTACTCGCGAAAGAAGAATCGGTCGACAAACGGTCAGATGTACTGGAACATCGTGAGAACAAACTGACAGCGAAGGAAGAACATCTTCGCCAGCGTGAAGCCAAAGTAGAAGAACTTAGCCAGAAACGTGTGCAGGAACTGGAACGAATCTCAGGACTTACCTCCGAACAGGCAAAAGAATATCTGTTAAAAACTGTTGAAGATGACGTCAAGCATGACACAGCCAAGATGGTCAGAGAACTGGAAACTCAGGCAAAGGAAGAGGCTGACAAGAAAGCAAAAGAGTATGTTGTGAATGCAATTCAGAGATGTGCAGCAGATCATGTTGCAGAGACTACAATTTCTGTAGTTCAGCTTCCAAGTGATGAGATGAAAGGAAGAATTATCGGTAGAGAAGGAAGAAATATCAGAACACTGGAAACATTAACCGGTGTGGAACTGATCATTGATGATACTCCGGAAGCGGTTGTATTATCAGGGTTTGACCCAATCCGCCGAGAAGTTGCAAGAATTGCACTTGAGCGTCTGATCGTGGATGGACGTATTCATCCAGCAAGAATTGAGGAGATGGTTGAAAAAGCTCAGAAAGAAGTGGATACAATGATCCGCGAGGAAGGAGAAGCTGCAGCTCTTGACGTTGGAGTTACAGGAATTCATCCGGAGTTGATCCGTCTTCTTGGACGTATGAAGTTCAGAACAAGCTATGGACAGAATGCATTGAAGCATTCAATCGAAGTGGCTCAGTTATCAGGCCTCATTGCAGGAGAAATCGGACTGGATGTCAGACTTGCAAAACGTGCAGGACTTCTTCATGATATTGGTAAATCAATTGATCATGATGTAGAAGGATCACATATTCAGATTGGTTCAGATCTTTGTAGAAAATACAAAGAATCAGCAACAATTATTAATGCTGTGGAGGCACATCATGGCGATGTGGAACCGCAGAGTCTGATTGCTTGTGTTGTTCAGGCAGCGGATACTATTTCAGCTGCAAGACCGGGAGCAAGAAGAGAAACCATCGAGACATATACAAACAGATGAAACAGTTAGAAGATATTACCAACCAGTTTAAAGGTGTAGATAAGTCTTTTGCCATTCAGGCAGGTAGAGAGATTCGTGTTATGGTAGTTCCGGAGCAGGTATCTGACGATGATATGGTGCTTTTAGCAAGGGATATTGCAAAACAGATTGAGTTTGAATTAGAATATCCTGGACAGATTAAAGTAAATGTTATTCGTGAGTCACGAGCAACAGATTACGCAAAATAAGAGAATCATAACAGAAGATGAAAGTTGGCCCTTGTCGAAAGACAGGGGCTTTTAGTTTACTGAGAAAGCTATTACAGGTAAGCGTAAAAATTTTTGATATAGAATGCATACGGTGATGTAAGGTAAAAGAAGGGAGAACAGAATGAGCGAGAAGATTAAAAGAATTAACAGAGAATTGAAATTTAAAGGAAAGATTCTTGACTTTTATCAGGACACGATAGAAGTGGACGGGGATCACACCGTAGTATGGGATTTTATAGGTCATAAAGGAGCAGCAGCGGTAGTTCCGGTTACAGCAGATGGTAAGATTTTGATGGTGAGACAGTATAGAAATGCGCTGGATCGATATACATTGGAGATTCCGGCAGGAGCACTTGATGAAGTGGGAGAACCTGGTATAGAGTGTGCGTCTCGCGAATTAGAGGAAGAGACAGGGTATCGCAGCGAGAATCTGGAGTGGCTGATCACCTTGAGGACAACAGTAGCATTTTGTAACGAACGAATTGAAGTTATGTGGCACATGATCTGATACCGTCAAAACAGCATTTAGATGAAGATGAATTTATTGAACTTGGCGCTTATACAATAGAAGAATTGAAGGAAAAGATTTTTTCAGGTGAGATTGAAGATGCGAAGACAGTTTCTTCTTTGATGGCTTATGCTGTAAAGTATGGAAAATGATTGAATGCCGGCAATAAGTAGCATTGCTGCCGCATGAGAAAAACCAGACACTCATATAATGGTGTGGAAGATTGAGGATAAAAATATATCCGCAGAACATTTTTATAGGGTGGGAGGAATACTTGTGAAGGCATTTCGTACAGGACATTACTTTCTAGCTCTGTTTTTTACAGGCTTTTTGACAGGAATCTTGATTGTCAATTATATATGGGGAGAACAGCTAAGTCTGATCGGAACTTTTACAGAAGTTTATCTTATGAGATTAAAGAATAAGACGATATCTTTTCAACAGTACATTTGGTATTTGATTCGGGTACGGGGAGTCTTTTTCCTGATGCTGTTTTTGGCGATGGGAATCCGGATCAGAAAAATTGTGGCAGCGTTTTTTCTTCTGTGGACGGGGATGTCAGGAGGAATTTTATTGTCAGAGGCAGTAGCAGAATTAGGAATGAAGGGAAGTATTCTTTGTGTGGCAGGACTATTTCCACAGTTCCTTTTTTATGTTCCGGCAGTTCTTGTGCTTTTGCGCTTTTGTTGGAACTATCCACAGAATCAGTGGAACAGACAAAAAACGTTCTTTGTATGCGGTTTGTTTTTAATTGGGATTTTTTCAGAGTCCTGTCTTAATCCGTGGCTGATTCAAAAGATTGTAAATATTCTTTTTTGATTTCGTGGGAAAGTGTAAGTAATGCAACAAGGCAGACAGCTAATTGACTGATGAAAAGCCCCCATAGGTATCCTGTGATTCCATAGTGAGGGATTCCAAAATATACACTAAGAATGCGGATGGATAATCCAAGAAGATTGATCATCAGCGTCAGGGTTGTAAGTCCCAGTCCATTGATTGCACTGAGAAGAGCGGAACTTGTGTACAGGAAAGGACAGATCCAGGCAAGTGTTACGATGAAATTGCCGGCTAAAGTACTGTGAAATAAGAAATTTCCGAGGAAAGATCCAGTAAGAAGAAAGAAGACAGAACACAGAAGACCAAGGGAGAAACATCCTCCGGCAGCCTTTTTTATAAGGAGAAATGTCTCTTTTGAAGAGCTTTCAGCTTGCTTTTGTGCGACCGCTGGAATTAAAAGCAGGCTAACTGAGTTAGTGAGTGCACAGGGAAAAAGGATACATGGTAATGCCATTCCGGTCAGTACCCCATAAATACTGAGAGCTTCAGAAGCACTGTGAGATGCAAGCTCAAGGCAGACAGGGATTGAGCTGCTTCAATTCCCTGCAAGAATGTAATTGCTGTGCGATTAACTGTCAATGGAACAGAGAGGCGTAGCAATTCAGAACAAGATTTTGAGATAGAAAGAATATATGGAGAATCAGCATCAAAACCCTTCTTCTTCAGTGAAAAAAGCGAGTAGCCTGCTGCTGCAAGTTCTCCGAAAATAATACCTGATACAGCCAATGGAATCTCAGGGTGAACTCCACTGTGTATAAAAATAAAATATAAAACAAAAACAGAAGAAATTCGAACAAATTGTTCGAGTAACTGTGAAATAGCCGGGACAGAGGTTCTTTGCAGACCATAGTGATAACCACAGATACAACTGTGGACAGAAGCCGCCGGAAGTGCAAGAACGATCAGATATAATAGTGTTGCACATCTTGGATCTCCAAGAAAACGATTTGAAAGAAAAACGGAATTCTTCTGTACCAGAAAAGTACAAATCAGTGAAATCAGAACAGAAAGAATCAGACCTGTCTGGAAAATCAACTTTCCGTCCTGCGTTCGGCCAAGGGAGTGAAAGCGAGAGACACTTCTGGAAATGGCAGTTTCAAGACCGGAAGTACTCAAAGACAGGCAGAGTGCGTAGAAAGGGAAAATTAACTGATAAAGTCCGACCTGTTCTTCTCCAAAGGTATGGCTTAAGAAAATACGGAAAAAGAATCCGAGAACGCGGCTTACAAGACCGGCAGATGTGAGAATCAGTGTTCCTTTAATCAAAGAATGTTTTTTTCTAAACATAATACCCTCATGTCAAAATGATTGCTGCCACGTGCAACGCGGACAGTAACCAGAAATGAACTTATTTTTAAACAACATATTCAAGAAACATCCTTGACAGAACGTAAGACTAGTGATATCCTACAAAAGGAAACCCTAGCATAATACTAGGAAAAGGAAAAGAAAAAGAAGGTGAAGATGTGAAACTGTCAACAAAGGGGAAATACGGATTGCGTGCCTTGATCGATCTGGCCCAATACAGTGAAGATTCTCCGGTTTCCATCACAAGTATTGCAAGACGTCAGGATATTTCAGAACGATATCTGGAACAATTGATGTCGAAGCTGAAAAAAGCAGGACTTGTCAAGAGCATCCGAGGTGCAAATGGTGGATATGTCTTAGCAAAGGAAGCAAAAGATATTTCTGTAGGAGATGTGCTTCGTGCACTGGAAGGGAATCTTGAACCAGTAGAATGCGCCGGACTTGATCCGGAAGGAGAATGCAAAGGCGCGGACAGCTGTGTGACAAAGTATGTGTGGAAACGAATCAATGATAGTATTAACCAGACAGTAGATGAAATCTGGCTGAATCAACTGGTGACAGAAAGTAAATGTCTTGGACATACAGACAATCATCTGGATTATACAAAGTGTAAAAACTGAAAAGAATCATTGTCTACAATTATTTGTGAACAGTAAGAAAACAAAGTAGATAAAATAAAAGTGAGGTAACAGGTAATGGGAAAATTAATTTATCTTGATAATGCAGCAACAACAAAGACAGCACCGGAAGTTGTGGATGCGATGCTCCCATATTTTACAGAGCATTTTGGCAACCCATCCAGTGTTTATGGTTTTGCGGCTGCGAATAAAGAAGTGATCACAAAACAGAGAGAAATCATAGCAAAAGCACTTGGCGCGAAGACAGAGGAGATTTATTTCACAGCTGGTGGTTCTGAATCTGATAACTGGGCGCTGAAAGCTACAGCTGAGGCTTATGAATCAAAGGGAAAACATATCATTACAACAAAGATTGAACATCATGCAATCCTTCATACAGGAGAATATCTCCAGAAGAGAGGATATGAAGTGACTTATCTGGATGTAGATGAGAATGGTATTGTCAGTCCGGAAGCTGTTGAAGCAGCGATTCGTCCAGATACAATTCTGGTCAGCGTAATGTTTGCAAACAATGAGATCGGAAGTATTCAGCCAATCAAAGAAATCGGAGAGATTGCACATAAACATGGAGTACTTTTCCATACAGATGCTGTCCAGGCGTTTGGTCAGGTACCGATCAATGTAGATGAGATGAATATTGATATGCTCAGTTCCAGTGGACATAAACTGAACGGACCAAAGGGAATCGGTTTCCTTTATATCAGAAAAGGAGTGAAGATCCGTTCATTTATTCACGGCGGAGCCCAGGAGAGAAAACGCCGTGCAGGTACAGAGAATGTTCCGGGTATTGTAGGATACGGAAAAGCTGTAGAGCTTGCTATGGCTTCCATGGAACAGAGAATGAAACATGAGACAGAACTTCGTGATTATGCAATTGCAAGAATTGAGAATGAGATTCCATATTGTAGATTAAATGGAGATCGTGTGAAACGTGTTCCGAATAACATTAACTTCAGCTTCCAATTTGTTGAAGGAGAATCTTTGCTGATCATGCTGGATATGAAAGGAATCTGTGCTTCCAGTGGTTCAGCTTGTACATCAGGCTCTCTGGATCCGTCTCATGTTCTTCTGGCAATTGGATTACCGCACGAGATTGCACATGGTTCACTTCGTATGTCAATTGGTGCTGATACAACAAAAGAAGATATTGATTATACAATCGACCAGTTGAAAGAGATTGTTGCACATCTGCGCAGTATGTCTCCGCTTTACGAAGATTTTATGAAAAAGCAGCAGAAGAATGCATAAGCCAGAATGACTTAAAAGAAAAATACAAACTAATTTTTGAATAAAAAGATAAACAAAATGGAGGAATTATATAATGTATACAGAAAAGGTAATGGATCATTTCCAGCATCCAAGAAATGTAGGGGAAATTGAAAATGCAAGTGGCGTAGGAACAGTGGGAAATGCGAAATGTGGAGATATCATGAGAATTTATCTTGATATTGATGAAAATCAGATCATTCGTGATGTAAAGTTTAAAACATTCGGGTGTGGAGCAGCTGTTGCAACTTCCAGTATGGCAACAGAGATGGTTAAAGGAAAAAGCATTCAGGAAGCAATGGAGGTAACAAACA
Organism: Ruminococcus sp. OM04-4AA; assembly: GCF_003462585.1. Lineage (NCBI taxonomy): Bacteria > Bacillati > Bacillota > Clostridia > Eubacteriales > Oscillospiraceae > Ruminococcus > Ruminococcus sp. OM04-4AA. The sequence continues at coordinate 74,866 of NZ_QTZH01000001.1, forward strand.
AAGCCGTTATGGAAGCTCTTGACGGACTTCCGCCGGTAAAGGTTCACTGTTCACTTCTTGCAGAGGAAGCAATCCATGCAGCACTCTGGGATTATGCAGAGAAACACGGTATCAAGATTGAGGGACTTCAGAAACCGAAGTCAGATATTCACGAAGGTGAAGAAGCAGAGGAAGAGGAATATTAATGAGCAAAGGCAAAGTTGTTGTTGGAATGTCCGGGGGAGTAGATTCCTCCGTGGCAGCCTGGCTTTTGAAAGAACAAGGCTATGATGTGATCGGTGTGACGATGCAGATCTGGCAGGATGAGGACAATGAGGTTCAAGAAGAAAACGGCGGCTGTTGCGGGCTCAGTGCGGTAGACGATGCAAGACGTGTTGCATCGTCTATTGGTATTCCGTATTATGTGATGAATTTTAAACAGGAATTCCAGAAAAATGTAATTGATTACTTTACGGAAGAATACCTGAACGGAAGAACACCTAACCCGTGTATTGCCTGCAACCGTTATGTGAAATGGGAAGCACTTTTGCAGAGAAGTCTTTCCATCGGAGCAGACTATATCGCAACAGGACATTATGCGAGGATTGATAAACTTCCGAATGGAAGATACGCAATCCGAAGATCTGCGACGCTTGCGAAAGACCAGACTTATGCACTTTATAACCTGACTCAGGAGCAACTGGCGCATACGCTGATGCCGGTTGGAAATTATTCAAAGGATAAGATCCGTGAGATGGCAGAAGAAATTGGACTGCAGGTTGCTAACAAGCCAGATAGTCAGGATATCTGTTTTGTTCCGGATGGAGATTATGCAACCTTTATTGAAGAAAATGCAGATACTCCGATCCGTCAGGGGAATTTTGTAACACCGGACGGAAAGATTCTTGGAAAACACAAAGGAATCATTCATTATACGGTAGGGCAGCGTAAAGGGCTTGGACTTGCGCTGGGATATCCGGCATTTGTACTTGAGATTCGTCCGGAAACAGATGAAGTTGTGATTGGAACATACGAAGAATCTTTAACGCATACGCTGCGTGCGAATGAATTGAATTTCATGAGTGTAGAAGATATCACAGAACCCATCCGGGTGTTTGCAAAGATCCGTTACAATCATAAAGGAGCCTGGTGCACAGTGGAAAAGACAGGGGAAGATGAAATCACCTGCACATTTGATGAACCAATCCGTGCAGTGACACCGGGACAGGCGGTTGTTCTCTATGATGGTGAGTATGTATTAGGAGGCGGCACAATATTATGATAGCATGTGATGCGCATATGCATACAAGATTTTCAGAAGATAGTGATGCATCTGTACATTCCATGCTTGATGCAGCGGTGAATAAAGGAATGCAGGCAGTCTGCATCACGGATCATCTTGATAAAGACTTTCCGGAAACACCGGATTTTCCGGCGGGTGCATTTATGTTCGACCTGGATGAATATTTCAGCAGACTGACGCAATTAAAAACAGAATATCAGAAGAAACTGGAAGTCCGGATTGGTGTAGAGATCGGACTTCAGCCACACCTGGGAGAATATTATAAAGAACTGACAGAAAAATATCCGTTTGATTTTGTGATCGGTTCAATACACCTTATCCATGGACAGGATCCGTATTATCGTGGATTTTTTGAAGGACGAAGTGATGAGGAGGCTTATCATGAAGCATTTCAGGTGGCAATTGAAAACCTGAAAAAAATAAATTCCTTCGATAGCCTGGGACATTTGGACTATGTTGTCCGTTATGGCGCACATCAGGCAGAAGAATATTCTTACAGAAAATATGCAGAAGAGATCGATGAGATACTAAAACATCTGATCAGTCATGGAAAAGGACTTGAGATGAACATGGCAGGAATGAAATATGGACTTGGATTTCCAAACCCGCATCCGGATGTTATCAGAAGATATAAGGAGCTTGGTGGTGAAATTGTCACAATCGGAGCAGATGCACACAGGCCGGAACATGTAGCTTTTGACTATGAGCAGGCAGGAGAGATACTTGCAGGCTGTGGTTTTAGTTATTATGCAGAATTTAAGGGGCGGAAACCGGTGTTTAGGAGAATTGTTCCATAAAATTAGAATTATATGGATTTAAGGCTTGAATTTTTGTTCTTGTTTTAGTACAATGAATCTAGTTGATGAATATTTAACAATTATCGCTTTGTTAAATTCATCGCCATGGCTGGAGATACAGCCATAAATTTTTTAAACTTTTTAGGAGGAATTAATCATGGCAGTAAAAGTAGCGATTAATGGTTTTGGACGTATCGGACGTCTTGCTTTCAGACAGATGTTCGGAGCAGAAGGATATGAGGTAGTAGCAATCAACGACCTTACATCTCCTAAGATGCTTGCTCACTTATTAAAATATGACTCAACTCAGGGAACATACGCTCTTGCAGATACAGTAGAAGCAGGAGAGGATTCTATCACAGTTGACGGAAAAGAGATCAAGATCTACGCAAAAGCTAACGCAGCTGAGCTTCCTTGGGGAGAGATCGGTGTTGACGTTGTTCTGGAGTGTACAGGATTCTACACATCCAAAGCAAAAGCTCAGGCTCACATCGATGCAGGTGCTAAGAAAGTAGTTATTTCTGCTCCAGCTGGAAATGACCTTCCGACAATCGTTTACAATGTAAACCACGAAGAACTTACAAAAGAGGACAACATCATCTCCGCAGCTTCTTGTACAACAAACTGCCTGGCTCCGATGGCAAAAGCTCTTAACGACCTTGCAGCAATCAAGTCCGGTATCATGTGTACAATCCACGCTTACACAGGAGATCAGATGACACTTGATGGACCGCAGAGAAAAGGTGATCTTAGAAGATCTCGTGCAGCTGCAGTTAACATCGTACCAAACAGCACAGGTGCTGCTAAAGCAATCGGTCTTGTTATCCCAGAACTGAACGGAAAACTTATCGGATCTGCTCAGCGTGTTCCTACACCAACAGGTTCTACAACAATCCTTACAGCAGTAGTTGAGGGAGAAGTTACTGTAGATCAGATCAACGCAGCTATGAAAGCAGCTTCTAACGAGTCCTTCGGATACAACACAGATGAGATCGTATCCAGCGACATCGTAGGAATGAGATTTGGATCACTGTTTGATGCAACTCAGACAATGGCTCTTCCAGTTGGTGATGGTACAACAGAGGTTCAGGTTGTTTCATGGTATGACAACGAGAACTCTTACACAAGCCAGATGGTAAGAACAATCAAACACTTCGGAACACTTCTTGAGGCTTAATTTTATATTAAATACTCAGAATTAATCTGAATTATTGACTCACAATGGGGTCCGGTCTTATTGTAGGACCGGATCCTTTTTAATGTGATCGTTAAATATCTGCTGGTGATAATTCACACGGAATTTATGAGACGATCAGGAAAAAGACAAGATACAGGAGGCTATGAAAAATGGCAGCACTTAATAAAAAATCCGTAGATGATATCAATGTAAAAGGAAAAAGAGTTCTTGTAAGATGTGATTTCAACGTACCGCTTCAGGATGGAAAGATCACAGATGAGAACCGTATCGTGGCAGCTCTTCCTACAATCAAGAAGCTGATCGCTGATGGAGGAAAAGTAATTCTTTGTTCCCACCTTGGAAAACCGAAGGGAGAGCCAAAGCCGGAGCTTTCACTTGCACCAGTAGCAGTAAGACTTTCTGAGCTCCTTGGACAGGAAGTTAAATTTGCAGCTGATCCGGAAGTAGTTGGACCAAACGCAAAAGCAGCTGTTGAAGCTATGAAAGACGGAGATGTTGTTCTTCTTGAAAACACACGTTACAGAGCAGAAGAGACAAAGAACGGTGAAGCATTCAGCAAAGACCTTGCTTCTCTTTGCGATGTATTCGTAAACGATGCATTCGGAACAGCTCATAGAGCACACTGTTCTAACGTAGGTGTTACACAGTTTGTTGACACAGCAGTTGTTGGATACCTTATGCAGAAAGAAATCGATTTCCTTGGAAATGCAGTAGAGAATCCGGAAAGACCATTTGTTGCAATCCTTGGAGGATCTAAAGTATCCAGTAAGATTTCTGTAATCAACAACCTTCTTGACAAAGTTGATACTCTGATCATTGGTGGTGGAATGTGCTACACATTCACAAAAGCTCAGGGCGGAAGCGTAGGAAATTCCCTTCTTGAGGAAGATTACTTACAGTACGCACTTGACATGGTTAAGAAAGCAGAAGAGAAAGGTGTAAAACTTCTTCTTCCAGTTGATGCTGTAGCAGCAGACGCTTTCTCTAACGATGCAAATACACAGGTAGTAGCTCAGAATGAGATCCCAGAAGGATGGATGGGACTTGATATCGGACCAAAGACAGCTGAGATGTTTGCAGACGCTGTTAAATCTGCGAAGACAGTTGTATGGAACGGACCAATGGGATGCTTTGAGATGCCGAAATTCGCTGATGGAACAAAGGCAGTTGCAGAAGCACTTGCTAACACAGATGCTGTAACAATCATCGGTGGTGGAGATTCCGCAGCAGCTGTTAACCAGCTCGGATATGGTGACAAGATGACACACATCTCTACAGGTGGTGGAGCTTCTCTTGAATTCCTTGAAGGAAAAGAACTTCCGGGAGTAGCAGCAGCTAACGATAAATAATATGAAACGTATGCATGAGAAGCTGATTGTGACAGCTTCTCTGTGTATAAATTTAGAGATTTCTAAAGGAGAAAAGAACAATGGCAAGAAAGAAAATTATTGCAGGAAACTGGAAAATGAACAAAACTCCAAGCGAGGCAGTAGCACTTGTAGAGGAGTAAAACCACTTGTAGCTAACGAAGAAGTAGACGTAGTATTCTGCGTACCGGCTATCGATATCGTACCAGTTGTAGAGGCTGCAAAAGGAACAAACATCCAGGTTGGAGCTGAGAACATGTATTTCGAGGAGAGTGGAGCTTACACAGGTGAGATTTCTCCGAACATGCTTGTAGATGCAGGTGTTAAATATGTTGTTCTCGGACATTCAGAGAGAAGAGATTACTTCGGTGAGACAAATGAAGATGTTAACAAGAAAGTCCTCAAAGCATTTGAGCATGGTATTACACCAATCATGTGCTGTGGAGAGACTCTTGAGCAGAGAGAGCAGGGCGTAACAATGGACTTCATCCGTCAGCAGGTTAAGGTTGGATTCCAGGGTGTTACAGCAGATCAGGCTAAGACAGCAGTTATCGCTTACGAGCCAATCTGGGCAATCGGAACAGGAAAGACAGCTACAACAGAGCAGGCTGAAGAAGTTTGCGCAGGAATCCGTGCTTGCATCGCTGAAGTATATGATGAAGCTACAGCAGAAGCAATCCGTATCCAGTACGGCGGATCTGTAAACGCAGCTACAGCTCCTGAACTTTTTGCACAGGCTAACATCGATGGAGGTCTTGTAGGTGGAGCTTCCCTTAAGGCTGATTTCGGAAAGATCGTAAACTACAAATAATAAGATCTTAAAGCTGTTTTATAATAACAGATAATTAAGAAAGGTCATCTGGTCAGAAAGATATCTATATTGCCGGGCACAGGTAGTGCGGACAGTAGCAATAGAGATAGTAATTCTGACCGGATGGCCTTTTTTCTTGACTTTGAAAATCATTTGAGTGTATCATAGAGGAGATTGATAAAATAAAGTAACAGCTTAATGAAGAAAATAAAGCAACTAAGAAAAGGGAATAGAAAAGATAGGAGATTGAGAAGCTATGGTAGGAATTATCGGAGCAATGGAAGAAGAAGTCCGTGAGCTGATCGAGGATATGACAGAATGCGAGATGCAGGAGAGAGCATCCATGAAGTTTTATAAAGGTATGCTTTATGGAAAAGAAGCAGTTGTTGTACAGAGCGGAATTGGAAAGGTGAATGCTGCAATTTGTACACAGATTCTTGCAGACTTTTATCAGGTAGATCAGCTGATCAATACAGGTGTAGCCGGTTCTCTGGATGCAGAGATCAATATCGGAGATATTGTTGTATCTACAGATGCAGTAGAACATGATATGGATGTCAGCGCATTGGGAGATCCTGTCGGACAGGTGCCGCGTATGGATGTATTTGCATTTCCGGCAGATAAAGAACTTGTGAGAAAAGCAGTGGAAGCAAATAAAAAGGCGAATTCAGATATTCGTACATTTACAGGAAGAGTTGCAAGCGGAGACCAGTTTATTTCTGAAAAAGAAGTAAAAGAACGTATTGTTAATAATTTTGGTGCGAAATGTGCTGAGATGGAAGGAGCAGCAATTGCTCACGGTGCATATCTGAATCACGTTCCATGTGTGATCATTCGTGCAATCTCAGATAAGGCAGATGGAAGTGCACAGGTGGACTATCCTACATTTGAGAAACAGGCGATCGTTCATGGTGTGAAGCTGATGAAAGAATTGCTTCCGACACTATAAGATTTTATTGTAGTGATTTTCACATGAATTCAGGCGAAAATCTGCTTATTTTCAGATATATTTGACCAGAGCTCTGACTTGCAAAATTGTGCTAAAACTAGTACAATAAAGCGTAGAGTTAAAAAATAGACAATCTTAATGCAAAGGAGATATTGAGATGAGCAAAAAACCAACCGTATTAATGATTTTAGATGGATATGGATTAAGAGATAAGACAGAGGGTAACGCAGTAGCTCTTGCGAATACCCCTGTTATGGATAAACTGATGGCAGAGTATCCGTTTGTAAAGGGAAATGCCAGCGGACTTTCTGTTGGTCTTCCGGATGGACAGATGGGTAACTCAGAAGTAGGACATATGAATATGGGTGCCGGACGTATCATTTATCAGGAACTTACAAAGATCACAAAGTCTATCGAAGACGGAGAATTCTTTGAGAACAAAGCTCTTCTTGCAGCTTGTGAGAATGTAAAGAAGAATGATTCTGCACTTCACCTGATGGGACTTGTATCTGACGGAGGAGTTCATAGTCATATTACTCATATTTATGGAATTCTTGAGCTCGCCAAGAGACAGGGAATCGAGAAAGTATATGTTCATTGTTTCCTTGACGGCCGTGATACACCACCGGCATCAGGTAAAGAATATGTAGAGCAGCTTGAAGCAAAGATGAAAGAGATTGGTGTAGGTGAAGTTGCATCTGTATCCGGACGTTACTATGCAATGGATCGTGATAATCGTTGGGATCGTGTGGAGAAAGCTTACAAAGCATTAGTTGCAGGAGAAGGCAATACAGCAGAGTCTGCAACAGCTGGAATCCAGGCTTCTTACGATGAGGATGTAACAGATGAGTTCGTAGTACCATTTGTTGTAACAAAAGACGGTGCTGCAACAGCAACAATCAAAGAAAATGATTCCGTTGTATTCTTCAACTTCCGTCCTGACAGAGCAAGAGAGCTCACAAGAACATTCTGTGATGACAGCTTTGACGGATTCGAAAGAGGAGCTAGAGTGAAGACTACATTTGTATGTTTCACAGAGTATGATGCTACAATCGAGAATAAGATGGTTGCATTCGTAAAAGAATCTATTACGAATACATTTGGACAGTTCCTTGCAGATAACGGACTGAAACAGGCTCGTATTGCAGAGACAGAGAAATATGCTCACGTAACATTCTTCTTCAATGGTGGAGTAGAAGAGCCGAATGAGGGAGAGGACAGAATCCTTGTGAAATCCCCTAAGGTTGCTACTTATGACCTGAAACCGGAGATGAGCGCTTACGAAGTATGTGACAAGCTTGTTGGAGCGATCAAGTCTGAGAACTATGATGTGATCGTGATCAACTTTGCAAACCCTGACATGGTAGGACATACAGGTGTTCAGGAAGCTGCGATCAAGGCTGTAGAAGCAGTTGATGAGTGTGTAGGAAAGGCTGTAGAGGCTCTGAAAGAAGTAAACGGACAGATGTTCATCTGCGCTGACCACGGAAATGCAGAGCAGCTGATCGACGAGGAGACAGGTGAGCCATTCACAGCTCATACAACAAATCCGGTACCGTTTATCCTTGTAAATGCTGATCCGGCTTACAAGTTAAGAGAAGGCGGATGCCTGGCAGACATCGCTCCGACACTGATCGAGCTGATGGGAATGCAGCAGCCGGCTGAGATGACAGGAAAATCTCTGTTGACAAAATAATTCATGGTCATTGAATTTTGATTCAGGTAACTTGAATGATTACTTCAAAAGAAATGAATCTGAAAGAAAATTGCGTGAATTAAGATAGAAGTAAAAAGGGAAAGCTATTGACTGCGATAACAACAGTGTTTGTTTTAGTTTATCGTAATTGATAGCTTTCCTTTTCCCTATAGATTACTGTTCAAAGTAGTCCCATCGCCAAAGGCGATTTAAAATGTCGAGATGCGTTGCTGGTCGCACATCGTGAGAACAGTAACCTATGGTTCAGAGAAGAAAGGAAAAGTCATGCGTGAAAGATTGACAAAAAATGATGTGGAAAAGATTCAGGCAGAGATTGAGCATCGAAAATTAGTAGAACGTAAAGAACTGATTGAAGCGGTGAAAGAAGCAAGAGCTCATGGAGATTTGAGTGAGAACTTTGAATACCATGCAGCAAAAAAAGCGAAAAATCAGAACGAAAGCCGCATTCGTTATCTGGAGAGGATGCTAAAGACGGCTGAAATCGTGGAGGATCATTCCAAATCCGATGAAATTGGCTTGAATAATACTGTGGAACTTTATTGTGAAGATGACGATGAAGTTGAGACATATCGTATTGTAACTTCTGTAAGAGGAAGTTCTTTGAATGGACTGATCAGTATAGAATCACCAATCGGAAAAGCACTGCTCGGACATAAAGAAGGCGAAAGAGTCTATATTAAAGTGAACGATGATTTTGGCTATTATGTGATGATTCGTAAAGTGATCAAAACTGAAAGTGAAGAGGATGATCAGATTAGAAAATTTTAATAGAGTGAGGAATTGGAAATGAAAATAACAACTGTATTATTTGATCTGGACGGAACACTTACAGATTCAGGTCCCGGAATTATGAATTCCGTAAAATATGCATTAGAGAAGGCAGGAGGGCCGGTACCAAAGACAGATGAACTGCGTAAATTTATCGGTCCTCCGCTCAAAGGCCAGTTTATGGAACATTGTGGAATAAGCGAAGAAAGAGCAGCAGAGATGGTTACTCTTTATCGAGAATATTTCACAGTGACAGGTATTTTTGAAAACAGTGTGTATGATGGCGTAGAAGAGATGCTAAAGACACTGAAAGAAGCAGGCATCAAGATTGCAATGGCAACATCAAAACCGGAAAAATTTGCAAAAATCATTGCAGATCACTTTGGACTTGCAAAATATTTCGATGTGATCGGCGGGGCATGTATGGATGAGACACGTACAGAAAAACAAGATGTTATCCATTATGTTTTGGAACAGTGCGAAGAAAAAGAACTGGATAAGATCGTGATGGTCGGAGACCGTTCTTATGACATACTTGGTGGCCATGCGGAAGGTCTGAAAGTAATCGGTGTTCTGTACGGATATGGAGATTTGAAAGAACTCTCGCAGGCAGGCGCAGATGCACTGGCAACAACACCGCAGGAAGTGGTAGAACTGGTTCTGGCAACATCATAAAGGTATAAAGCAAACAGATTTAACATTTGGCTGATTTATTTTACATAGATTTAGCATTGGAAGAAAATGAGACTTTACAAATACCCTCTATACTAATAATTGTCAAAGAAAAAATACTCAGACATTTTTAGTAGAAAGAGGGTAATTTTTATGTATGGAAAACTTTGGAATTTTGTAAATCAATATATAGATAAAGAGCATGCACTTGCAGTGTATCTGCCAATTCTGATCGTAGGCTGGACGATTATAGGAACAGTACTCGGAATGGGAGTCTGCTCTGTGATTCGAATCAATCTTGTACAAAGTCTGTCAGATATCATCTGCGTTGGCGGATATGCAGGGATTATATTGGGGCTTTTCGGAGGAATCCTCTACTTGTACCGCAAATAAAGATTTGACGTAGAGATCGTTTTACTGATATACGGACGAAAACTGAAAATATTATTTTAGAGAGTTGATTGTTAGAAGATGGATATAGGAACGTCGACTCAGGGTTACGCATACTGTTCATACTAAGAAAAACAACAGATTGCTAAAAGCAAAGAAAGGATTGACAAACTCGCTGCCGCTCAGACAGCTGTCAATCCTTTCTTTAACGCAATCTATTGTTTTTTAAGTATGAGCAAGCATGCTCCACATTCATCTACGTCCCTATACCCATCTTCTAACATAAAGCTCCTCGAAGCTCATATTTTCTGTTTTCTGTTTATTGAAAAAATCGATTTCAACGCTAAATTTTATTAGGTGCAAAAACGTTTGAGATATGGATATCATTCTATAGAATTTCCGTTGCGCCTGCTTCTCAAGTAGAGTTCTTCTTTCGAGAGAGTAGAAATCAGATAGCGCTGAAGAACTTACTGATAGACAGCCATCGAGGGTTTGATTCAGGTGACTGTTCTGTGTGCTTGGAAAGACTTAAAAAACAAAAGGTTACGTTAAAGCAGTGCGAGGCTACTGTCTGAAGCGGCAGCGAGTTTGCCGAGCACTGCTTTGTTTTTAGTAATCTTTCGTTTTTCTTAGTCTTTCCTGTATACAGAACCCGGAGCCTGAATCAAACCCTCGATGTCTGTCTGTTCGAATAAACTTTATATGCGATATCTGATTTCGTCCGAACTCGAAAAAGAATCCCTACGATAAATCTTTATTTCTCCAGATTTTTGAACGCTGTCGACAGCATCAGTTTAATTCGATTCAACTGATTTACTTCACTTGCGCCCGGATCGAAATCGATTGCTACGATGTTCGACTCCGGATGTCTGCGGCGAAGTTCTTTGATAACTCCCTTACCGACAACATGGTTTGGCAGGCAGGCGAATGGCTGTGTGCAGACGATGTTTCCTGCACCGCTGTGGATAAGCTCAAGCATCTCACCGGTCAGGAACCATCCTTCACCGGTCTGGTTTCCGAGAGATACGATCTCTGAAGCCATTTTTGCAAGATCTTCAATGTGAGCCGGCGGATCAAAGCGTTTACTTTCTGCAAATGCTTTGGAAGCCGGAGCACGGAACCATTCCAAAGCTTTGATTCCAAGGTTTCCAGCTGTAGCTTTGGACTTCTTCATTCCCAAGTGGGAAACTTTGAAGTTCTGATTGTAGAAGCAGTAGAGCAGGAAATCAAGAAGATCCGGAACAACTGCCTCAGCCCCTTCGCTTTCAAGAAGCTCTGCCAGATGATTGTTGGCAGCCGGAAGGAATTTAACCAGGATTTCTCCAACGATTCCAACACGAGGTTTCTTAATGTCGAGTGTCTCGATATTATCAAAATCATTGATGATATCTTTACAAAGTTTCTTGAATCTCTTACGGGAAGGATAGCCTTCGGATACAAACTTCTTAACAACTTCAGCCCATTTACGGTGAATCTTATCTGTGGTTCCCGGTATGGCCTCGTAAGGACGCATACGGTAAACACATTTCATAAAGATATCTCCGAATACTGCTGCGTAGATTCCACGAAGAACCAGTGCAGGAGAAAGTTTAAATCCAGGGTTATCTTCTAATCCACTTAAATTAAGTGAGATTACCGGAACGTGTTCCATGCCGGCTTTCTTAAGTGCACGGCGAATGAATCCAATATAGTTAGAAGCACGGCAGCCACCACCAGTCTGTGTAATGATAACAGCTGTATGATTTAAGTCATATTTTCCGGATAACAGTGCATCCATGATCTGACCGACAACGATCAGAGAAGGGTAGCAGGCATCGTTATTTACATATTTTAATCCCATATCGACAGCCTGCTTGTTATCGTTAGGAAGAACATCGATGTTGTATCCGGCAGCGCGGAAAGCAGGCTCAAGCAGTTCGAAATGAACCGGAGACATCTGCGGGCAGAGAATTGTATAATCCTTACGCATCTCTTTTGTAAATGTAACCTTTTTGATAGAAGCCGGATGAATGATGCGTTTTTCCTGTTTCTTTTCACGCACACGGATTGCGGCGAGAAGGGAACGCACACGGATTCTTGCAGCTCCAAGATTGTTTACTTCATCAATCTTCAAAGTTGTGTAGATCTTATCTGAATTTGTAAGGATCTCAGCAACCTGATCTGTTGTAACAGCATCCAGTCCACATCCGAAGGAGTTAAGCTGGATCAGATCAAGATTCTCCGTTGTCTTCACATAATTTGCAGCTGCATACAGTCTGGAGTGGTACATCCACTGATCCATGACATTCAGAGGGTGCTCTGCCGGATTCAAATGAGAGACAGAGTCTTCTGTAAGTACTGCAATATTGTAGGATGTAATCAATTCAGGAAGACCATGATTTACCTCCGGATCGATATGGTATGGACGACCGGCAAGTACGATACCGCGGTTTCCTGTTTCATTTAAGAAACGGATTGTTTCTTCCCCTTTATTTCTCATATCCTGACGACAGGCAGCCAGTTCATTCCATGCGTCATGGACTGCTGACTTGATTTCGCTTTCGGAAAGAGAGAACTTCTTACTTAATTCTTCTACAAGACGATAAGAAATCGTCTCTTCACTTTCAAAATTCAAGAATGGATGGATGAAATCAACTTCTCCGTTGACGATCGGATCCATATTATTCTTGATGTTTTCCGGATAAGAAGTAACGATCGGACAATTGTAGTGGTTGTCAGAATCAGCAAATTCTTTCCGTTCATACGGGATTGACGGATAGAAAATGTGTTTTACTCCCTGATTGATCAGCCACTGTACATGTCCGTGCGCCAGTTTCGCCGGATAACACTCGGATTCACTTGGAATAGATTCAATACCAAGTTCATAAATCTTTCTTGTGGAAGCCGGTGACAGAACTACACGGAATCCAAGTTTTGTAAAAAATGTGAACCAGAACGGATAGTTCTCGTACATATTCAGCACACGAGGAATACCGATTAATCCGTGCTTTGCTTCTTCCTCGGAAAGAGGTTCGTAATCAAAATAGCGATGCAATTTATATTCAAATAAGTTCGGCATCTGATTTTTTGATTTCTCTTTTCCAAGTCCGCGCTCACAACGGTTTCCTGTGATGAATTTACGTCCACCACTGAAATGGTTGATTGTCAGACGACAGTTGTTTGTACATCCACGACATTTTGTCATTGTTGTGGAGTATTCAAGAGAACGGATGTCATCAATGGAAAGCATTGTTGTGCCTTCGCAGTCGACATAACGTTCTCGGGCAATCAGAGCAGCACCGAATGCACCCATGATTCCGGCAATGTCCGGGCGGATTGCTTCGCAGTTCGCAATTTTCTCAAAGCTTCGAAGAACTGCATTATTATAGAAGGTACCTCCCTGAACAACAATATGATTTCCGAGTTCGGATGCGTCAGATACTTTGATCACCTTGAACAGTGCATTCTTGATAACAGAATAAGCAAGTCCGGCTGAGATATCAGCAACAGACGCCCCCTCTTTCTGTGCTTGTTTTACTTTGGAGTTCATAAATACAGTACAGCGTGTTCCGAGATCGATCGGGTTCTGTGCATAAAGAGCTTCGTGAGCAAAATCCTCTACAGAATAATTCAGAGATTTTGCAAATGTCTCAATGAAAGAACCACATCCGGAAGAGCAGGCTTCGTTCAGCTGAACACTGTCGACAGTCTGATTTTTGATCTTGATACATTTCATATCCTGACCGCCGATGTCCAGAATACAGTCTACATCCGGCTCAAAGAAGGATGCTGCATAATAATGAGAAACAGTCTCAACTTCTCCCTCGTCAAGCATCAGAGCAGCTTTGATCAGTGCCTCGCCGTATCCTGTGGAACAGGAATGAACAATCTCTACACCCTCCGGGAGTTGATCGTAAATATCTTTGATTGCTGTGATCGTTGTACCAAGCGGATCTCCGTCGTTGTTGTGATAGAAAGAATAAAGAAGTGTTCCGTCTTCACCAACGAGAGCCGCTTTTGTAGTTGTTGAACCGGCATCGATTCCAAGAAATGCTTTTCCTTTGTATGAGGCAAGATCTTTTACCGGCACCTGATGCTTTGCATGGCGGGAAATGAATTCCTCGTAATCAGCAGTTGTTGCAAACAGTGGATCCAGACGTTCCACTTCGAAATCCATTTGGATTTTATTCTCGAGACGATTCTGCATATCACGCAGTTCCATCGGAGTATCTCTTTTGGAATTCAGTGCAGAACCAATCGCAGCAAACAAATGTGAGTGGTTCGGTGCAATAATATGTTCATCATCCAGTTTCAGTGTACGGATGAAGGCTTCCCTTAACTCTGAGAGGAAATGAAGCGGACCTCCTAAAAAGGCAACGTGACCGCGAATTGGTTTTCCACAGGCAAGACCACTGATGGTCTGATTCACAACAGCCTGGAAAATGGATGCGGCAAGATCTTCCTTAGCGGCACCATCGTTGATCAGTGGCTGGATATCTGTCTTGGCAAATACACCGCAGCGCGCAGCGATAGAGTATAATGCTTTGTAATTTTTAGCGTATTCATTCAGACCGGAAGCATCTGTCTGAAGAAGAGATGCCATCTGGTCAATGAAAGAACCTGTACCACCGGCACAGACACCATTCATACGCTGTTCTACATTTCCACCCTCAAAATAAATGATCTTCGCATCTTCTCCGCCAAGCTCAATTGCTACATCTGTCTGAGGAGCGTAATCCTGCAGTGCAGTGGAGACAGCAATTACCTCCTGGACAAATGGAACACCGAGGTGTTTGGCAAGTGTCAGACCACCGCTTCCTGTGATGACAGGAGAAACCTGGATTGGTCCAAGTTTATAAAGGGCACGGCCAAGTAAATCGGAAAGCGTCTCCTGGATATTAGCGAAATGGCGCTCATAATCAGAGAAGAGGACTTCATTTTCATCATTAAGAATTGCAATTTTTACTGTCGTGGAACCAATGTCGATTCCTAAAGTATGTAGATTTTTTGCGTTCATAATTAATATCCCCAATCTTTTGTAATTCAGTTAATTTGTCAAATTTATATGAGTTACTACCTATTAAATGCGTTTGTTAGTTCGCAATAAATATCATTATACGACAAGATCCTCAAAAAGACAATGGTCATTGTAGTGTAGTAAGTGTAAAGAAATAGGGGGGAATATGGCAATAATGTCTAAGTAGAAAAAGAAAGAAAACATCATATTCTTGTTAAAAGTGTATTAATATAAAAACAATCGTTTGACAAAACAAGTCTTCCCTTGTACAATTACTGCTATACGAAGATGCAAGTGCTGGCCACACGTAGTGGACAGCGATATTAAAATGAAAATAGAAGGAGAATACGAGTTGAACTGGCTTGATAAATTAGAAAAAAAATTAGGTCGTTTTGCAATACCGAATCTTACGGTGTATCTGCTGGCTGGGTATGTGATAGGTTTCGCTATTTATTATTTAGCACCGGGACTTTTAGGATGGCTTACACTGGAACCGGCATATATTTTAAGAGGACAGGTCTGGAGGATTATTTCCTGGGTATTGATTCCACCGACGGGAAGTTTGATTTCCTTGCTGTTTCTTGTGTTATTGTATTATTCTCTTGGCTCAGCCCTTGAGAGAACATGGGGAACATTCCGTTATAATGTATACATTTTTTCAGGAATACTTTTTACAGTGATCGCAGTATTCATACTGTATGGTGTGTTTTATCTTATCTATGGAATTGAACTTCCGCTTTCAAGTATCGGATTGATCAGCACGAACTATATTACAATGTCTATCTTTTTGGCATTTGCTTCCATCTATCCGGATATGGAAGTTTTACTCTATTTTATTTTACCGATTAAGATGAAATGGATGGCTTTCGTATATGCGGCAATGGCACTGTACTATTTCTTTACAGGAAGTCTCGCAACGAAAGTTGCGATTGCAGCATCCTTATTGAACTTTGTTATCTTTTTCTTGTCCAGCAGGAATATGAAGCGTTTCAGTCCGAAAGAGCAGGCGAGAAAAGCAAAGTTTAAACAGCAGACGAGACCACATATGACATATGCGAATGGGGCAAGACATCGTTGTGCGGTTTGCGGACGTACAGAACTAGATGATCCGACATTGGAGTTCCGTTTTTGTTCAAAATGTAATGGAAACTATGAGTATTGCCAGGAACATTTATTTACACATGAACATGTGAAGTAGAAAATGAGAATTGTGTAACGCATATTTCTCATAGTTTACCGGAGATGAGGTATGGCAGTGCAGTGTATCAGATCAGAGTTGCAGCCGAAAGTGATACAGTGCAGCTTCGCTCCAGGTGTATAGGAACTTTAAGGTTATATTTTTTAAAGGAGAGATTGACTTAGTATGAAAAAAACAAAAGTAGTATGTACGATGGGACCAAACACAAATGATAGAGAACTGATGAGAAAACTCATCCAGAATGGCATGGATGTAGCTCGTTTCAACTTCTCTCATGGTGATCATGAAGAACAGAAGGGTCGTATGGATATGCTCAAAGAGCTTCGCGAGGAAGAGCATGCAACGACAGCTATTCTTCTGGATACAAAGGGACCAGAGATCCGTACAGGTGTTCTGAAAGACGGAAAGAAGATTAAGCTTGAAACAGGGAAGACCTTTACACTTACTACAGAAGATATTGTTGGAGATGAGAATAAAGTATCTATCACATATAAGGGACTTGCAGAAGATGTAAGTGAAGGAAAGATTATTTTGATCGATGATGGTCTGATCGGACTGAAAGTAATCGGAAAAACAGACAAAGAAATTCATTGTGAGATCATCAACGGTGGTGAACTCGGAGAGAAAAAGGGCGTTAATGTACCGGGAGTACCGGTAAGACTTCCGGCAATCACTGAGAAAGATAAAGAAGATATTAAATTCGGAGCAGAGCAGGGAATTGATTTTATTGCTGCATCTTTCGTAAGAAATGCAGAGTGTATTCTTGAGATCAAGGCATATCTGAAGTCTCTCGGAGCTCCTTACATTCCGATTATCGCAAAGATTGAGAATGAAGAAGGAATCAGCAATATCGATGAGATCATCCGTGCAGCAGATGGTATCATGGTTGCCCGTGGAGACCTCGGAGTTGAGATACCGGCAGAGGAACTTCCATATCTTCAGAAGATGATGATCCAGAAATGTAACGATCAGTTCAAGACAGTTATCACAGCAACACAGATGCTTGATTCTATGATGCGTAATCCACGTCCGACAAGAGCTGAGGTAACAGACGTTGCGAACGCTGTATATGACGGAACAGATGCTGTAATGCTCTCAGGAGAGACAGCACAGGGTAAATACCCACTCGAGGCACTTCAGATGATGGTTCATATCATTGAGCAGACAGAGAAACACCTTGATTATGATATCATGCTTGAGAAAGAGCACGGTCATTTAAGAGGCGGAATATCCAGTGCAATCGGATATTCATCCGTACTGGCAGCAGCAAACCTGAATGCAAAATGTATCATTACACCATCTGTATCAGGAGCAACTTCAAGAGTTGTATCCAACTTAAGACCAAGACAGGAAATCCTTGGTGTAACTCCGAACGAGAGAACACTGAGAAGAATGTCTATTTACTGGGGCGTAAGACCGCTGAAGTCTCTTGAAGTTGATACAACAGAAGATATCTGTGAAAATGCGATCGAACTGGCACAGGTAAAACAGTATGTTGAGCCGGGAGATGTTGTAGTTATCACAGCTGGAATTCCTTCAACAAATGTAAGCAAAGAGAGAAGCTTTACAAGTAATATGATGAGAATTGCGACAGTAGATTAAATTAGAAAAAACTTTTAATAAGAGCCAGAACAGTTACCGTGCGTGGTGCCTGTTCTGCTCTTATTAAATACAATCAATATATTGACATCCAACAAACAATGCTGTATAGTGTTCCTGTAAAGAACTACTAAGAATAAAGGGATGATGTGATGGACATAAATAAAGCAATTGAATATCTGATGCATTTTGGGATGTCCCGGCAGGAAGCGACGGTTTATCTTCGGCTGATCGAAGCAGGAAAGCAGACGGGGTATGAGATTGCAAGAGATACAGGAATCTCGAGGTCTAATGTGTATGCATCATTGGCGGCTCTTGTTGAGAAGGGGGCTGCATATCTGATCGAAGAAGATGCCAAGCGGTATATTCCGGTTGATGTTCAGGAGTTCTGTGGAAACAGGATCCGCAGGATGGAGGAAGAACAGAAGTGGCTGGATGTGAATCTTCCGGGTGAGAAGAAAGAGGAAGAAGGTTATGTTACGATCGATGGTCGGGAACATATTTCAGATAAGATCCACAATCTTCTGGCTAATGTGGAAGAAAGAGTGTATTGTTCCTGTTCCGGTGTCTGTCTGGAACAGTTGAAAGGACAGTTAAAGGAACTGACAGAAAAAGGAAAAAAGGTAGTTCTTGTGACAGATCATCCATTTGAACTTTCAGGGGCAATCATTTATGTGACGAAAGAAAAAGGAAATCAGATTGGTCTGATCACAGATTCTAAATATGTACTTTCGGGTGAATATGGACAGGAGAGCAGAAACACTTGTGTCTATTCCGGACAGAGAAATTTCGTTACGCTGTTTAAGACAGCACTTGCGAATGAGATAGAATTAATCAAAATACGCGAAGGAGAAAGTAAAAATGAGTAAGAAACCATTTGTGACAAAAGAACAGGTTGAAGAGATCGTAAAGACATATCCGACACCGTTTCATCTCTATGATGAGAAAGGAATCCGTGAGAATGCGAAAGCGCTGAAGGAAGCATTTGCATGGAATCCGGGATATAAAGAATATTTTGCTGTAAAGGCGACACCGAATCCGTTTCTTCTCCAGATTTTGAAGGAATATGGCTGTGGCTGTGATTGCTCATCTTATACAGAGCTTCTTATGTCTGATGCAGTTGGAATTAACGGACACGATATTATGTTTTCCTCAAATGATACACCGGAGGAAGATTTTAAACTTGCGGATGAACTTGGAGCAATCATCAATCTGGATGATATTACACATATTGACTTCCTTGAGAAGACAATCGGACATATTCCGGAGACGATCAGCTGCCGTTACAATCCGGGCGGAATATTCAAGATCAGTAATGATATTATGGATAACCCGGGAGATTCAAAGTATGGGATGACAACAGAGCAGATCACAGAAGCATTTAAGACATTGAAAGCAAAAGGAGCAAAAGAATTCGGTATTCACGCATTCCTTGCCAGCAACACAGTGACAAATGATTATTATCCAATGCTTGCAAAAGTTCTTTTTGAGCAGGCGGTACGTCTCCAGAAAGAAACAGGGGTACATATTAAGTTTATTAATCTTTCAGGTGGTATTGGAATTCCTTACACACCGGATCAGGAGCCGAATGATATCCGCGTAATCGGAGAGGGTGTCCGCAAGGTTTATGAAGAAGTACTTGTTACGGCAGGAATGGGAGATGTTGCGATCTACACAGAGCTTGGCCGATTTATGATGGGACCTTACGGCTGCCTTGTGACAAAAGCAATTCATGAGAAAAATACTTATAAGAATTACATCGGAGTAGATGCGTGTGCTGTTAACCTGATGCGTCCGGCAATGTACGGAGCATATCATCATATTACTGTTCTTGGAAAAGAAGATGCACCGTGCGATCACAAATATGATGTAACAGGTTCTCTGTGTGAAAATAATGATAAGTTTGCAATTGACAGAATGCTTCCGGAAATTGACAGAGGAGATTATCTTGTGATCCATGATACAGGAGCACACGGTTTCTCTATGGGATATAACTACAATGGTAAATTAAAATCAGCAGAACTGCTTCTGAAAGAGGACGGAAGTGTGCAGATGATCCGCCGTGCTGAGACACCGAAGGATTATTTTGCAACATTTGACTGCTTTGAGGTTGGAAAGAAACTTTGTAAATAAAATCAAAAAAATAGTTGAAAAATGTGACCAGATATGGTAACATAAAAAAGCTGATTCGGACAAGAAGATTTTCTTGTCCGACAGAATAAGCCGCTGTGGCGGAATTGGCAGACGCACTTGACTCAAAATCAAGCGGTTAGTAGCCGTGCCGGTTCGAGTCCGGCCAGCGGCATCGAACGTAATCTCTGAACATCTTACAGATTCAATGTTTGCAAGATGTCCAGAGATTTTTCATTTTGTAAGTTCACTTTTTCCCACGTCCAACGAGATAATCAATTGAGACTGTATAATAATCAGCAAGTTTGATGAAGACATCAATAGGAACGTTGATTTTTCCAAGTTCATATTTAGAATATGTAGTCTGTTTGATGTTGAGATATGCAGCAACTTCTTTCTGCGTTTTATCATTATCTTCTCGCAAATTTCGTATGTTTTCGAATTTCATAATCCCATCCTCGTACCTTAAAGCCGGTGTGCGAATTCAACCGGAAGCAAGCTATTGTTCACAGTATCCGGTGAACAATAATCAGATATCTTTTGTATTTTTGGATTATTATATAAAAGTCCTGACACGACTATTGAATTATAGTCGTACTACGACTATAATTGATAAAAACATGAAAAATGTGCGAGAAATGAGACAGCATAAGAACTAAGGGGGATGGGAGAAAGTGATGAATAAAGAAAAAATAGATGATATGGATTATTATGAAAAGTATCTGTTGAATGCAACGAAAGAAGAAAGAGATTGCTATATAAAAGAACATCCCGATTTCATGAACGAATATCCGGTATCGTATGAACATCGGGAACTGCTTCAGGATAAGATTTATCGCGGATTGATGCGTAAAATCCGCGATTATGAAAAAAGTAAACAGGAGCGGAGATGTTAATCAAGCTCTCTTAAAATGTTTTTTAATTCTGAAAAAGAATGTATCGTCGGATAATCTTCCTTAACATCTCCAAGACCATATGCAGCAAAGATAAAAGGGATACCGGCTTTTTTGCAGGAATCAGCATCTCCCTGGGTATCTCCGACATAGACAGGGGATGTCAGGTTATTTTTCTCCATTAATTTCAGAATCGTCAGATCTTTGGAAGTCTGCGTCTGGCCAAAACAAAGGAAATCCTTGATATATGGTTCCATGCCTGCGCCTTTCATCATAACTTCAATATATCCGCACTGGCAATTGCTTACAATAAAAAGAGGATATTCCAGAGCCAGCTCTTTGAGCGTGTCCATAACGCCTTCGTAGTAAACACCGGGATGTGTTTCAAGATAGCGGTTTTCATAATCAAAACAGATATCCATCAGTTTTCTTCGAGAGTCCGTATCGAGATCGGGAAAAACTCCGGTAGCAATTTCGTCCATTGTCTTTCCAAACAGTCCCTGAAGAATTTCGCGGTTTAAGCTTGGCTCAAGATCAGAGTTCTCTTTTATTGCAAGATTCCAGGATTCGGCTACAACTTCAACAGAATCCCAAAGTGTTCCATCTACATCAAATATAATTCCATCCATAATAATTCTCCTGATAGTATTTTTGAAAATATTGTTTACAAAATATTGGAGTCAAAAGGTTACTGTTCACTCCCTAAATTATGATACCATAAAATGAACCTTTAAAAAAGAAGTTAATTAGTGTATACTTTAATAATGGTTAAAATTAAATGCAACAAAAAGCAAGAGATAATAGGAGAGAATCTGATGAGAGATAAAATTGTACTGATCGATGGACACAGTATATTGAACCGGGCGTTTTATGGAGTTCCGGATCTGACGAATTCGGAAGGACTGCATACGAACGCAGTTTATGGATTCCTGAATATTATGTTTAAGATATTAGATGAAGAGAAGCCGGAATATCTGACGGTTACATTTGATGTGCATGCGCCGACATTTCGCCATGAGATGTTTGCAGATTATAAGGGCACGAGAAAGCCGATGGCAGAGGAACTGCGTCAGCAGGTGCCCGTGATCAAGGATGTTCTGCGTGCGATGCATATAGAAGTGATTGAAAAGGCCGGACTTGAGGCGGATGATCTTTTGGGAACCTTGTCGCATCGTTGTGAGGAGAAAGGAATGGATGTTTCCATCATTTCCGGAGACCGCGATACGCTTCAGCTTGCGACAGAGCATATTAAGATCCGCATCCCAAAGACGAAGCAGGGGAAGACGGAAGTAGAAGATTATTATGCGGCAGATGTGCAGGAACGCTATGGAGTAACACCGAAGGAATTTATTGATGTAAAGGCTTTGATGGGTGATACTGCTGATAATATTCCTGGTGTTCCGGGAGTTGGCGAAAAGACAGCGACAAAGATTATTCAGCAGTACCAGACGATTGAAAATGCGTACGAGCATGTTGATGAGCTGAAACCACCAAGAGCAAGCAAGAATCTGAAAGAATTCTGGGAACAGGCACAGCTTAGTAAGACTCTTGCGACAATTAAACAGGACGCAGATATTACGTTTGAAATTGAAAATGCCCGACATGAGAATCCTTATACAAAAGAAGCCCATGAATTATTCCAAAGACTGGAGTTTAAAAATCTGCTTGGAAGATTTGATGTAGAAGCATCAGCGAATGATGTGGAAAAATATTTCCGTGAGATAACAGGGAAAAAGGAGATTGAGAAAGTTTTAAAAGAGGCAGAGAAAGCAGAAACCGTTGGTGCGGCATTTTCCAAAGATGCTGGAAATGTTCTCCCATTGTTTGCACATGCTTCAGGATATGGAAGGATTTCTCTTTGCTATGGAGCAGAAAAGATTGTTACGATTCCTTGTGATATGGATGCTGATTTTGAATATCTGACAGGAAAGTTGTCTCACCTTGCAAAAAGTGTGAAATGTTTTTCAATGTGTGGATTGAAAGAATATCTGGAATGGCTGCCGGAACTTACAAGTGAGAACGGGTTTGATGCGATCGTGGCAGCATATCTTCTGAATCCTCTGAAAAATGATTACAATGCAGAAGATGTGGCAAGAGAACACTTGAATCTTTTAATTGATGAAAAACTTGATGAGGGTACAAAATCATGTTATGAGGCATATACAGCTTATGCCTGTGTCCCGGTTCTTGAAAAGAAACTGGAAAAGAATGGGATGTTCCGTTTATTTAATGAAATTGAAATGCCGTTAGTATTTACATTGTATGATATGGAACAGGCTGGCGTTAAGATTGAAGGCGAAGAGCTGAAGCGTTACGGCGAAGAGCTTGGAGCAAGAATCGTTGAGCTGGAAAAAGAGATTTATGAAATGGCAGGGGAAGAGTTTAACATCAATTCTCCAAAACAGCTTGGCGTGATTCTTTTTGAAAAACTGGAAATGCCTCATGCAAAGAAGACAAAGACCGGGTATTCTACAGCAGCGGATGTGTTAGATAAACTTGCACCGGAATATCCTATCGTAGCAAAGATTTTGGAGTATCGTCAGCTTGCAAAACTGAAGTCAACATATGCAGACGGACTTGCAAATTATATAGGGATGGATGGAAGAATCCACAGTAAATTCAATCAGACGATCACAGCAACCGGACGTATCAGCAGTACAGAACCGAATCTGCAGAATATACCGGTTCGTATGGAACTTGGACGTCTGATCCGTAAAGTATTTGTACCAAAAGAAGGCTGCGTCTTTGTAGATGCGGATTATTCTCAGATCGAGCTTCGTATTCTGGCGCATTGTTCCGGTGACGAACAGCTGATCCAGGCATACCGTGAGGCGCGCGATATTCACCGAATGACAGCTTCCCAGGTATTCCATGTACCGTTTGATGAAGTGACAGATCTGCAGAGAAGAAATGCAAAAGCGGTTAATTTCGGTATTGTGTATGGAATCAGTTCTTTTGGACTGAGCCAGGATCTGAGTATTTCGAGAAAAGAGGCGGCACAGTATATCGAGCATTATTTTGAATCCTACCCGGGAATTAAGACATTTCTTGATAAATGTGTGAGCGATGCGAAAGAAAAAGGATATGCAGAGACTTTATATGGAAGAAGAAGACCGATGCCGGAATTAAAGTCCAGCAATTTTATGCAGAGAAGTTTTGGAGAGCGTGTGGCAATGAATGCACCGATCCAGGGAACTGCTGCAGATATTATTAAAATCGCAATGATTCATGTAAATGAAGAACTGAAGAAGAGAAATCTGAAATCACGGATGATCCTTCAGGTGCATGATGAACTTTTGATTGAAGCAGATGAAAGAGAATTAGAAGAAGTACAGCAGATCCTTCAGGATAAGATGGAACATGCTGCAGAATTGTTAGTTCCGCTTAGTGTGGATATGCATACAGGGAAGAACTGGTATGAGGCAAAATAAGATGAAAGTAATTGGAATCACGGGTGGAGTTGGCTCCGGAAAAAGTGAAGTTTTAAAATTTCTTGAACAGGAATACGGTGCGGTAGTCTGCCAGATGGATGAAGTTGCAAAGCAGATCCAGAGGAAAGGGACACAGGCGTTTTCGAGAATTGTACAAGAATTTGGTGAACAGATTGTCGGAAACAATGGTGAACTGGATCGCATGAAACTTGGAAGCTGCGTATTTGCAGATGAGAAGAAATTACAAATATTGAATGATATTGTGCATCCGGAAGTGCTGGAATGGGTTCGGAAAGATATCTTGAAGAAAAAAGAAGAAGGTTGCTCTTATTATATAGTAGAAGCAGCACTTCTTCCGGAAGTAGGAAAGGAACTGTGTGATGAATTATGGTATATTTACACAGATGAAGCGGTCCGGAGAGAACGACTGAAAAGTTCCAGACATTACACGGATGAAAAGATCACCAGAATGATTGCTTCACAACCGATAGAAGAAGTGTTTCGAAAGGCATGCACAGTTGTAATTGATAATAGTGGAGACTTTGAAGCAACAAAGAGACAAATAGGAGATAGATTGAACAAATGAGAATGTGCAGTATTGCAAGCGGCAGCAGTGGAAACTGTATCTATGTAGGAAGTGATAATTCCCATCTTCTGATTGATACGGGGATTAGTAAGAAACGAATTGAAGAAGGTCTGAATAAGTTGGAGATTAAAGGGGACGAACTCGATGGGATTCTGATCACACATGAACATTCGGATCATATTAAGGGACTTGGTGTGTTCAGCAGAAAGTACGAGATCCCAATTTATGCGACGCCGGGAACGATTGCAGGAATCAAAGAGTCTTCTAGTCTTGGAAAGATGCCGGAAGGACTTTTACATCCGATTAAGGCAGATCACCCATTTCAGCTTGGTGAACTGGACGTACACCCATTTGCCATTTCTCATGATGCAAATGAACCGTCAGGGTATCGTATTGAACAAGACGGGAAGTCCGTAGCAGTTGCAACAGATCTTGGAAAATATGATGATTATACAGTGGAGAATCTGAAAAATCTGGATGCGATCCTTTTGGAAGCAAACCATGATATCCATATGCTGGAAGTCGGAGGATATCCATATTATTTGAAGCAGAGAATTCTTGGCGATCGCGGTCATTTATCAAATGAATTGTCAGGACAGCTTCTTTGTGATATACTACATGATAATCTGAAACACATCATGCTTGGTCATCTGAGCAAGGAGAACAATTACGCAAGACTTGCTTATGAGACAGTGAAGCTGGAAGTTACGCTTGCAGATAATGAATATAAAGGGGAAGACCTGAATATGTTCGTTGCAAGCCGGGAATCAGTTTCGGATATTATTAATGTATAAAATTGAGTGAATCAAAGCGGAGGTACAGAAAGAATGAAGAAATGTATTGTCACAGTACTTGGAGAAGACACAGTAGGAATTATTGCAAAAGTATGTACATATCTTGCAGAAAATGAAATCAACATTCTTGATATTTCACAGACAATTGTTCAGGGATACTTCAACATGATGATGATCGTGGATGTTGCGAATCTGAAGAAAGATTTCAAAGAAGTTTGTGATGAGATGGATGCACTTGGCAAAGAGATCGGTGTAACAATTCATTGTCAGAGAGAAGAGATTTTTGAGAAAATGCACCGTCTGTAAACAGTCGGAGATAAGGCGAGGATAAGACTATGATTAATATGTATGAAGTATCAGAAACCAATAAGATGATCGAAAGCGAGAACCTTGATGTCCGCACGATCACTCTTGGAATCAGTCTGTTGGACTGTGTGGATTCTGATTTGGATGAACTGAACCGTAAGATTTATGAGAAGATTACAACAGTTGCAAAAGATCTTGTATCTACAGGAAAAGACATTGAGAAAGAATTCGGAATTCCGATCGTAAATAAGAGAATTTCAATTACACCTGTATCGCTTGTTGGAGCAGCAGCGTGTAAGACTCCGGAAGATTATGTGACAATCGCACGTACACTTGACCGCGCAGCGGAAAAAGTGGGTGTAAACTTCATTGGTGGATACTCCGCACTTGTGTCGAAAGGAATGACACCAAGCGAAGAGAATCTGATCCGTTCAATCCCGCAGGCACTGGCCGAGACAGAGAGAATCTGTAGTTCCGTCAATGTGGGATCAACAAAGACAGGTATCAATATGGATGCGGTCCGTCTGTGTGGACAGATTGTGAAAGAAGCGGCAGAGGCAACGAAGGACAGAGACTCTCTTGGTTGTGCGAAGCTTGTTATTCTTTGCAATGCACCGGATGATAACCCGTTTATGGCAGGTGCATTCCTCGGTGTGACTGAGGCAGATACGATTATTAATGTAGGTGTCAGCGGACCGGGAGTTGTAAAGAAAGCGATTGAAAAAGCACGTGGAAAAGGTTTTGAAGAGCTCTGTGAAACAATTAAGAAAACGGCGTTTAAGATTACACGAGTAGGACAGCTTGTTGCAGGAGAGGCTTCTGCACGTCTTGGAATTCCATTTGGAATCATTGATCTTTCTCTTGCACCGACTCCGGCAGTTGGAGATAGTATTGCAGAGATTCTGGAGGAAATCGGACTGGAGCGCGTGGGTGCACCTGGAACAACAGCAGCACTTGCAATGCTCAATGACCAGGTGAAGAAGGGCGGCGTTATGGCATCTTCTTATGTGGGTGGACTCAGCGGTGCATTTATTCCGGTCAGTGAAGATCAGGGAATGATCGATGCAGTAAATGCAGGCTCTCTTACACTTGAGAAGTTAGAGGCAATGACATGTGTATGCTCTGTAGGACTTGATATGATCGCAATTCCTGGAAAGACATCAGCAGCGACAATCTCAGGAATCATTGCAGATGAGATGGCAATTGGTATGGTCAATCAAAAGACAACAGCAGTGCGCCTGATTCCGGTTATCGGTAAAGACGTTGGAGATGTGGCAGAATTTGGTGGACTGTTAGGTTATGCACCGATTATGCCGGTGAATGAATTCGGATGTGATGCGTTTATCAACAGACAGGGACGTATCCCGGCTCCAATTCATAGTTTTAAGAATTAATAGGGAGAAATTTGATGAGTAAAGTTGCAATTGTAACGGATAGTAATAGCGGTATAACACAGGAACGTGGAAAAGAACTTGGGATTTTTGTCCTTCCGATGCCATTTTTTATCGATGGAGAACTTTATCTGGAGGATATCACACTTTCCCAGAGTGAGTTTTATGAAAAGCTCGGAGCAGATTCTGATATTTCAACATCACAGCCATCCCCGGGAGAGGTCATGGATCTTTGGGATAAAGTTCTGGAAGAATATGATGAGCTCGTATGTATTCCGATGTCCAGTGGTTTGAGCAGCACATGTGCAACAGCTATTACTCTTGCAGCTGAATATGACGGACGTGTTCAGGTGGTTGATAATCAGAGAATTTCAGTTACACAGGAGCAGTCTGTTCTGGATGCAATGAATCTGCGTGAAGAAGGAAAGAGTGCAGCAGAGATTAAAGAAATACTGGAGAAAGAAAAACTTCAGGCAAGTATTTATATTACGGTGGATACTTTAAAATACCTGAAAAAAGGTGGAAGAATCACACCGGCAGCGGCGGCAATCGGAACGGTGCTGAACTTAAAGCCTGTTCTTCAGATCCAGGGAGAAAAGCTGGATGCATTTTCTAAAGCAAGAGGCTGGAAAACAGCGAAGAAGACAATGCTCAATGCAATAGAGAAAGATCTGAATGGACGCTTTGCCGATGTTAAGGATCAGATGGTTCTTGGCATGGCTTACACATGCAGTAAAGAAGAAGCACAGGAGTGGAAAGCAGAGATCGAAGAAAGATTTCCGGGATATGAGATTATGGAAGGATCATTGTCATTGAGTGTGGCCTGCCATATTGGTCCGGGGGCACTGGCGATTACTTGCATGAAGAGATTGTAAACTGGTAACTGTGACGAAATGCGTAGCATTTTGGAAGTTGGCTCTGAACAGTTACATAATCTGTATTGGTGAGAGGTGGTACTGTTCACACGTGGTGTGAGCAGTACTCTGCTTTTTTAGGAGAATATTATGAAAATCGTTGGTCTTATTACAGAATATAATCCATTTCACAATGGACATCTTTATCATATTAAAGAATCTCTGCGTGTAACCGGTGCAGATGCAGCCGTTGTTGTTATGAGTGGTGACTATGTACAACGAGGAACACCTGCAATCATGCCGAAAAGGATACGTGCAGAGATGGCACTGATGTGTGGTGCTGGAGCTGTCTTTGAACTTCCGGTCTGTTATGCGACGGGATCTGCGGAGCTTTTTGCACTTGGATCCGTATCTCTTTTGGAGTCTCTTGGAA
This sequence comes from Ruminococcus sp. OM04-4AA, assembly GCF_003462585.1. NCBI lineage: Bacteria > Bacillati > Bacillota > Clostridia > Eubacteriales > Oscillospiraceae > Ruminococcus > Ruminococcus sp. OM04-4AA. The sequence goes on from NZ_QTZH01000001.1 coordinate 103,428, forward strand.
TTGTTGATTCTATCTGTTTTGGCAGTGAATGTAATGATCTCCCAATCTTGGAACAGCTTGCAGAACTACTTCTTGAAGAACCTGAAGCCTACCAGATTCTGTTGAAAGATTATCTGAAACAAGGGATGTCTTTTCCACGCGCCAGACAGGAAGCAATTCTTTCTTATACAGAAGATCCTCGGTTTGCAGAGATTTTAAGAAATCCGAACAATATTTTGGGGATTGAATATTTGAAAGCAATCAAAAAACTTGGAAGCAGGATGGAACCTTATACGATTGCAAGACGTGGTGCACAGTATCATGATGAAGAACTGGACAGTGATTATAGTTCCGCTACGGCAATTCGTTCACTGCTTGCTTATTCAAGTTCATCTTTCAATACAGAACCAGTAGAAGGAAATTACGATGAGCTTTCGTTTTCGGGAATACTGTCAGAGTTGGAAAACCAGGTTCCAAAATGTTGTCTGGAACTTTTGAAGGATTATCATAAAGTACAGTATCCAATTTCACAGAATGACTTTTCTCTGATTTTGAAATATAAGCTGTTAAATAAACAGCCGGAAAGTTTGGTTCGATATGTGGATGTCTCTCCGGAGATTGCATTCAGAATTGCGAATCAGTTAAACAACTTTTTTAATTATAAACAGTTCTGTGATTTGTTAAAAACACGAGAACTTACGCAGACCCGAGTTAACCGGGCATTGCTTCATATTATGCTTGGAACGAAAAAGGCAAATGTGGAAGAATATATTGACAATGGCTATCATATGTATGCACGCCTGCTTGGTTTTCGAAAAGACAATGCAAAGCTTTTGACAGCTATGTCGAAGGAAAGCAGTCTTCCGGTTTTGACGAAAATGTCTGAAATTGACGATCTTCCGGAACTTGGTCAGAAAATGCTCAGACATGATATGCTTGCTTCAAATCTGTATACCTCAGTGGTGACGGATAAGTTTAAGACGGCGTTTCAGAATGAATATAAGCAAGGGGTTTTGAAGGTGTAAATTTTAATAAGAGCCAGAACAGTTGTCGTGAGAGGTGACTGTTCTGGCTCGTAATGTTCTTAGAAAAAGACAATGTTTGATAAAATTGTAACAATCTTACAAATATCCTATTACAAAGTTCAGATTGTATTTGAAAATGCACATAAAATGACTTGTATACAAAAAACGATTGAGTTATAATAGGACTAAGTGAGATAAAAAGAAAGGTGGCATTAAATCATGGGATTTATTGATGAAATCAAAGCAAGAGCGAAAGCTTGCAAAAAGACAATCGTTCTTCCTGAGACAGAGGACGAAAGAACTTACAAAGCAGCAGAGACAGTACTGAAAGAAGGACTCGCTGATCTGGTGCTTGTAGGAAGCAAAGAGGAGATTGAGAAGAACAAAGGTACATACGACATCTCCGGTGCAACAATCGTAGATCCTGCAACAGATGCAAGAACAGAAGGATATATTGCAAAACTTGTTGAGTTAAGACAGAAAAAGGGAATGACTCCTGAGCAGGCAAAAGAACTGCTTCTTAGTAACTACTTATACTATGGTGTAATGATGGTTAAGATGGGTGATGCAGACGGAATGGTATCCGGAGCATGCCACTCTACGGCAGATACACTTCGCCCATGCCTTCAGATCCTGAAGACAAAACCGGGAACAAAGCTCGTATCCGCATTCTTCCTTATGGTAGTACCGAACTGCGACATGGGAGCAAACGGAACATTTATCTTTGCTGATGCAGGACTTGAGCAGAATCCAGATCCGGAGAAACTTGCGAACATCGCTATTTCATCCGCAGATTCTTTCAAACTGCTTGTTGAGAAAGAGCCAGTTGTTGCTATGCTTTCTCACTCAACAAAGGGAAGTGCTAAGCATGCAGATGTAGATAAAGTTGTTGAGGCAACAAAGATCGCTCAGGAACTCGCACCAGAGCTTGCTCTTGACGGAGAACTTCAGCTTGATGCAGCTATCGTTCCATCAGTCGGGGAATCTAAAGCACCGGGAAGCAAGGTCGCAGGACATGCTAACGTACTTGTATTCCCAGACCTTGATGCTGGTAATATTGGATACAAACTTGTTCAGAGACTTGCTAAAGCAGAAGCTTACGGTCCTCTGACACAGGGAATCGCCGCTCCGGTTAACGACCTTTCCCGTGGATGCAGCGCTGAAGATATCGTAGGCGTTGTAGCTATCACAGCTGTACAGGCACAGGCTGAATAATTGTAATTGTTTACAGATTTTTTAAAATAGTTACGGGTAATCAAAAGAAACAAAGAGGGTAGTGTGAGCTGCCCTCGGATAATAAGAATAAGGTTTTTTCAGGAGGAAAAAAGAAAATGAACGTATTAGTAATCAACTGCGGAAGCTCATCTCTGAAATTCCAGCTGATCAACGCTGAGACAGAGAAGGTACTTGCAAAAGGACTTTGTGAGAGAATTGGAATCGACGGACGTCTGACATATCAGCCGGCTGGCGGAGAGAAAGAGAAATCTGATCTGGCTATGCCAACTCATACAGAAGCAATTCAGTTTGTAATTGATGCTTTGACAAATGAGAAGACAGGAGTTGTTAAGAGCCTTGATGAGATCGGAGCAGTTGGACACCGTCTCGTACATGGTGGAGAGAAGTTTGCTTCATCTGTAGTAATCACAGACGAAGTAAAGAAAGCAGTAGAAGAGTGTAATGATCTTGCACCACTTCATAACCCGGCAAACTTGATCGGTGTTGCAGCATGTGAGAAACTGATGCCAGGAACACCTATGGTTGCAGTATTTGATACAGCTTTCCATCAGACAATGCCGGAGAAGGCTTATATGTATGGACTTCCATATGAGTACTATGAGAAATACAAAGTAAGACGTTACGGTTTCCACGGAACAAGCCACAGCTTCGTATCTAAGAGAGCAGCAGAAGTAATGGGAAAATCTTACGATGAAGTAAAGACAATTGTATGCCACCTCGGAAATGGATCCAGTGTAAGTGCTGTTCTTAACGGAAAATGTGTAGATACTTCTATGGGACTTACTCCACTTGAAGGACTTGTAATGGGAACACGTTCAGGTGATATCGATCCTGCAATCATGGAGTTCATTGCTAAGAAAGAGAACCTTGACATTGAAGGTGTTATGGAAGTACTGAACAAAAAGTCTGGTGTATTTGGAATTTCAGGCGGACTTTCAAGTGACTTCCGTGACCTGACAGACGCTATGAATGCCGGAGATAAGAAAGCTAAGATCGCTATGGATGTATTCTCATACAGAGTAGCAAAATACATCGGATCTTACGCTGCAGCTATGAATGGTGTAGATGACATCGTATTTACAGCTGGTATCGGTGAGAACGATGATTATGTAAGACAGGAAGTATGTAAATACCTTGGATACCTCGGAGTGGATTTCGATTTCGAAGTGAATACAGGACTCAGAGGAAAAGAAGCTGAGCTTACAAAAGAAGGATCTAAGGTAAAAGTATTTGTTATTCCTACAAACGAAGAGCTTGCAATCGCTCGTGAGACATTAGCGCTTGTAAAATAATTGAAGAAATCTTAATATGAGAAAGTGTATACGATGGTGATCTGTAAAGATTATATCGTATATGAGCGCAGGACTGAGGTGCCAGGAGAGCAGTTCAGTCCTGCTTTTGCGCATAGAAGAAGCAAAAATGTATCCAATACATTTTGCTCTTCACAATATTTTTAATAGAAATTATAAATATCTGTTGACAAACATTTTTTCCATGATATAATAGTTTAGGTATGAATAGGAGAAATACATTATGTTGATTAACCTATCAGACGTTTTGTCAGACCAGCATAAGACGGTTGAAGAAACTGTGCGGCTGGAGATGGAAGAGATCCGGTTACAATCCGGAACCTACCCCATTATCAGCAAGGAGCCGGTTCATGTTAAAGTAGAGCATATAAGGGGAAAAGAACTGCTCATCACAGCTGAGACCAGATTGAGTGTCATGATTCCATGTGACCGTTGTCTGGAGGATGTGAAACGGGAGTTTGAACTGAATTGTGTGAAACATGTGGACGTAGGCCTCTCCGACGCAGAACTGACAGAGGAGCTGGATGAATCAAACTTTATTGACGGATATCATCTTGACGTGGACAAACTGCTCTTTCATGAGATTTTGTCGAGCTGGCCGACGAAAGTACTTTGCAGGGAAGACTGCAAGGGATTATGCAATGTATGCGGTCAGAATTTAAATACGGGGTCTTGTAACTGTGAAGATACAGGACTTGATCCGAGAATGTCAGTTGTCCGTGACTTATTTAAGAATTTTAAGGAGGTGTAACCTATGTCAATCTGTCCAAAGAATAAATCTTCAAAAGCAAGAAGAGATAAAAGAAGAGCTAACTGGAAGATGAGCGCACCGAATCTGGTGAAATGCAGCAAGTGCGGCGAGCTTATGATGCCACACCGTGTATGTAAGGCATGTGGATCTTACAACAAGCGCGAGATCGTTTCAGTTGACTAATGATCAATAAGATATTGAGTGTACTGCGAACAGAACACTTGAGGGCGTAAAAACTTTGTGTTTTACGCTCTTTTATTGATTTTTATACTGATATCCAGTAGAATAATTTCAGTAGCGCAAGGAGGAAATGATATGTCAGAGATTACAAGGGTTGCTCTTGATGCCATGGGTGGAGACAATGCACCAAGAGAGATGGTAAAAGGTGTCGTAGAGGCAGTGCAGAAGAGAAAAGATATCAAGGTACTGCTGACAGGTAAGGAAGATGTGATTCGCAAGGAACTCTCCGCTTATACGTATCCAAAGGAGCAGATTGAGATTGTGAATGCTACAGAGGTTATTGAGACGGCAGAACCTCCGGTGAAAGCAATCCGTGGTAAGAAAGATTCATCCATTGTTGTTGCGATGAAGATGGTGAAGAAAGGGGAAGCAGATGCTTTTGTATCTGCAGGAAGTTCAGGAGCTGTTCTTGTTGGAGGACAGGTTCTTGTAGGCAGGATCAAAGGTGTTGAAAGACCACCGCTTGCACCACTGATTCCTACATTAAAAGGTGTTTCACTTTTGATCGATTGTGGAGCTAATGTAGACGCGCGCCCATCTCACCTGGTACAGTTTGCAAAGATGGGATCCATTTATATGGAAAGCGTTATGGGAAAGAAGAATCCGACAGTTGGTATCGTGAATATCGGTGCTGAAGAGGAGAAGGGAAATGCGCTGGTGAAAGAGACATTCCCACTGTTAAAAGAATGTCCTGACATTAATTTCATTGGAAGTGTTGAGGCACGAGATATTCCTTACGGAGCAGCAGATGTCATTGTCTGTGAAGCATTTGCAGGTAATATTATTCTGAAGCTTTATGAGGGTGTTGCAGGAGCACTGCTTAAGAAAGTGAAGAAAGGAATGCTTTCTTCTTTGCGTAGTAAGATAGGGGCACTGCTTGTGAAACCTGCTTTAAAGGGTGTACTGAAAGATTTTGATACAAGTGAGTATGGCGGCGCACCGCTTCTTGGCCTGAACGGACTTGTAGTAAAGACACATGGAAGTTCAAAGTCAAAGGAGGTATGCAACTCAATCATTCAGTGTGTTGCATTTAAGGAGCAGAAGATCAATGAGAAGATAAAAGAGGCAATTCAACAGGAGACCCTGGAAGAAAAGAAAGAAGAGAAAGAAGTCGAATAAGACAGGAGGAGTTTTACAATGACAGAATTTGAAAAACTGCAGGCAATTATTGCGGACGTACTTAATGTTTCACCGGAGACAATCACACCGGATACTACATTCGTAGATGATCTTGGAGCTGACTCTCTGGATATTTTCCAGATCATTATGGGAATTGAAGAAGATTTTGACATCGAGATCGATAACGAAGAGGCAGAGAAGATCACAACAGTGCAGGATGCTGTTGATCAGATCCAGAAAAAGAAGGCTAATGAATAATCAGATAGTGAGATGAAAAAGCCCGTTTGGGCTTTTTCGTTTATTAACACAAAGGAGGCCATTTAAATGGACAGAGTAAAAGAACTGGAACAAAAGATCGGATATGTGTTTAAAGACAAAAGCCTGATCGAACGTGCATTGATGCATAGTTCTTATACAAATGAGAAGCATTTGAAGAAATATGAGTGTAATGAACGCCTGGAGTTCCTTGGAGATGCAGTATTGGAATTGGTATCAAGTGCTTATTTATTTAATGAATTTCCAAAGGTATCTGAGGGAGAATTGACAAAGACACGTGCAAGTATGGTATGTGAACCGTCTCTGGCAATGTGTGCAAGAGATATCGGACTTGGAGATTACCTGCTTCTTGGAAAAGGAGAAGAGGCGACCGGTGGAAGAAAAAGAGATTCTATCACATCTGATGCGATGGAAGCATTGATCGGTGCTATCTATCTCGACGGTGGTTTTACTAATGCAAAAGAGTTTATCCATCATTTTATTTTGACAGATTTAGAGGATAAAAAACTCTTTTATGATAGTAAAACGATCTTACAGGAGATCGTGCAGGCGAATATGACGGGGAATGTAAGTTATGAACTGATTGATGAACAGGGACCGGATCATAATAAGATTTTTGAAGTGGAAGCAAGAATCGGGGGAAAAGCCTGGGGACGTGGAAAAGGAAGTTCGAAGAAGTCAGCAGAACAGCAGGCAGCTTATGAGGCAATCCTGAATCTCAGAAAGAAAAAGTAAAGAGGACTTTATGTATTTAAAGAGTATAGAAGTGCAGGGATTCAAATCTTTTGCCAATAAGATTAAATTTGAATTTCATAACGGAATTACAGGTATTGTAGGACCGAATGGAAGTGGTAAGAGTAATGTTGCTGACGCTGTCCGTTGGGTTCTTGGAGAGCAGAGAGTGAAGCAATTGCGTGGAGGCACCATGCAGGATGTGATTTTCTCGGGAACCGAGAACCGGAAGCCGCTTAGTTATGCTTCGGTTGCAATCACATTGGATAATTCAGATCATAAACTTCCGGTAGAGTACGAAGAAGTCACTGTTACACGTAAATTGTACCGATCCGGAGAGAGTGAGTATCTGATCAATGGTTCAGCCTGCAGACTGAAAGATATCAATGAGATGTTCTATGATACAGGTATCGGTAAAGAAGGCTATTCAATTATTGGTCAGGGGCAGATTGATAAGATTTTAAGCGGTAAGCCGGAAGAGAGAAGAGAACTTTTTGATGAGGCCGCCGGAATTGTAAAATATAAGAGAAGAAAGTCCCTTTCTTTGAAAAAGCTGGAGGATGAACGGCAGAATCTTACCCGCGTGAATGATATTCTTGCAGAGCTTGAGAAACAGATTGGTCCTTTGGAAAGACAGTCAGAGACAGCCAGAATCTATCTGAAGATGAAAGAAGAATTAAAAACATACGACATTAATATGTTTTTGTTGGAGGAAGAGCGGCTGCAGGAGCGTATTCGTGAAGTCGGTGGGAAATATGAGATTGCTTCTCAGGAGATGCAGGAATCAAATGCCCGTTATGAGAAGATGAAAGCAGAATACGAGGCAATCGAGGAAGAAGTAGATCAGATTGATCTTGCAATTGAAACTGCGAAGAACCAGATGAATGAGACGAATCTTTTAAAGCAACAGCTGGAAGGCCAGATCAATGTCCTGAAAGAGCAGATTAATACAGCCCGTATGAATGATGAGCATTATGATCATCGCCTGAGTACGATCGTCAGTGAGATAGATACGAGGCAGCAGCAGAAAAGAGAGCTTGAAGAAGAGAAGAAAAGAATTTCAGAACAGTTAGAATCAGCCAGTGGACAGGATACAGAAGCACAGCAGAGTTTAATTGAGATTCAGTCAAAGATTGCAGAACATAGTACTGAAATCGAGCAGAAGAAGCGGGAGATCATGGACCTGCTTGGAAATCGTGCTTCAACAAAAGCTAAGATTCAGCATTTTGATACAACGAAAGAACAGATCCAGACACGGAAGGCTGTCGTTGCCAGAAATATTCTTGAGATTTCGACGGTAGCAGAAGGACAGAACAACAGACTTAAGAAGTATGAAGAAGAACTTGGTCAGATCCGTGAGCGCATTCAAACCTATAAGGATAAGATTTCCCTGAACGAAGAGGAACTTGGCAAGCTTCAGAATGAGCTGAAAGAGAAGCAGGAAAAGTTACGGATCGGACAGACCGCATATCACAGAGAATCTTCCCGTCTGGAGTCATTAAAGAATATTACAGAGCGCTATGACGGATATGGTAACAGTATCCGAAAGGTAATGTCGAATAAAGAACGTGAGAAAGGTCTGATCGGTGTTGTAGCGGATATCATTAAGGTTGATAAGGAATATGAGATTGCTATTGAGACAGCACTTGGAGGAAGTATTCAGAATATTGTTACAGATAATGAAGATACAGCCAAGCGTATGATTGATTTCCTTAAGCGTAATAAATTCGGAAGGGCAACATTTCTTCCGCTGACAAGTATGCATGGCGGCGGAGGAATCAGGAATCTGGAAGCACTTAAAGAGCCGGGAGTGATCGGACTTGCGAATACATTGATCCATGTGGAATCAAGATTTGACGGACTGGCAGATCAGCTGCTTGGGCGTACGATCGTAGTAGACCACATCGATCACGGAATCGCAATTGCGAGAAAATACCGCCAGTCTCTGCGTCTGGTCACATTGGAAGGTGACCTGATCAATCCGGGCGGGTCCATGACAGGTGGTGCATTTAAGAATTCAAGTAATCTGCTGAGCAGACGCCGCGAAATCGAAGAATTCGAGAAGACGGTTGATATGCTCAAGTCTGACATGGATGTGCTGGAAAAAGAAGTTACAGAGGCGAAGAACCGTCGTGCAGCATGCTACAATGTGATTGATGAAGTACAGGAACATTTAAGAGAAGAATCAGTGCTGGAGAATACTGCGCGAATGAATGTTGCACAGGTACAGAGAGAACAGTTAGAATCGAAACAGCGTTACGAAGGATTCCTGAAAGAACAGAAAGCATTGCTTCAGGAGCTGGATGAAATCAATGAGAACGAAGATTCTATCCAAATGGAACTTGAGACATCAGAGAAGCTGGAAAAAGAGCTGAATGAACAGATTGAAGCTTTGCAGATGCAGTTGGAGAAAGAAAGAGAGGATGAGGCTGTCCAGATGAAACAGTCTGAGGAGGTCCATCTTTCACTGGCAGGCCTGGATCAGCAGAAAACCTTTATTGTAGAAAATATTTCCCGTATAGATGAGGAAATCACCAGATATGAAAAAGAGCAGGAAGAACTTGCCGAAAATCGAGGAGATGTATCTGAGGAAATTCTGCAAAAAGAAAATGAAATCGAAGGACTCAGGAAAACGATTGAAGATTCAAAAGAACTGTTTACAGAGATTGGTGAAGAGATTAAAGTACAGAGTAAAAAACGCGAAGAACTGAATCAGAAGCACAGAGATTTCTTACGACAGAGAGAAGAACTTGCAAAGCATGTGTCAGATCTTGATAAAGAATGTTTCCGTCTGAACAGCCAGAAAGAAGGCTATGAGGAAGCGTCAGAGAAGCAGATGAATTATATGTGGGAAGAGTATGAACTCACTTACAATCATGCGAAAGAACTTCGTAATGAGACACTGACAGATCTGGCATTGATGAAGAAAAAGATTCAGGAACTTAAGAATGAGATCCGAAAGCTTGGTTCGGTCAATGTCAATGCAATTGAGGATTACAAAAATGTATCCGAGCGTTATACATTCTTAAAAGGTCAGCATGACGATCTTGTGGAAGCAGAAGCATCTCTTGAACAGATTATTGAAGAACTGGATGTGGCGATGCGTAAGCAGTTCACAGAACAGTTCGCAAGAATTGCAACAGAGTTCAATGATGTATTCCGTCAGCTTTTTGGAGGCGGAAAGGGATCATTGGAATTACAGGAGGATGTGGATATTCTTGAGGCAGGAATACGCATCATCGCACAGCCGCCAGGAAAGAAACTGCAGAATATGATGCAGCTTTCAGGTGGAGAGAAGGCGCTGACTGCAATTGCATTACTATTTGCAATCCAGAATCTGAAGCCATCTCCGTTCTGTCTCCTTGATGAGATTGAAGCGGCACTGGATGACAACAATGTAGATCGTTATGCGAAATATTTACATAAGCTGACAAAATATACACAGTTCATTGTCATTACCCACAGACGTGGTACAATGGCAGCAGCAGACCGGTTGTATGGAATTACCATGCAGGAAAAAGGAGTATCTACACTTGTTTCTGTGGATCTGTTGGAAGATGATCTGGAAAAATAAACCTGTTTTTATTGTAAACAGGGTATTAAGAGAACAGGAGGCTGAAAATGGGAGAAGAAAAAAAGGGATTTTTTAAACGACTTGTATCCGGTCTGACAAAGACAAGAGATAATATTGTGTCCGGCATGGACAGTATTTTCCATGGATTTTCAAAGATTGATGATGACTTTTATGAAGAACTGGAAGAAACTCTGATCATGGGAGATCTTGGTGTCAGAGCAACAATGGACATCATTGAAGATTTAAAGGTTAAAGTAAAAGAGCAACATATCAAGGAACCGATTGAATGTAGACAGCTTGTGATCGACAGTATTCGTGAACAGATGGATGTCGGAGAGACAGCATATGAGTTTGAGAATCGTCAGAGTGTGGTTTTCGTGATCGGAGTAAATGGTGTTGGTAAAACAACAACGATCGGTAAACTTGCAGGAAAGCTGAAAGCACAGAATAAGAAAGTGATCCTTGCGGCGGCAGATACATTCCGTGCGGCAGCAGGAGAGCAGTTAAAAGAATGGTCCAACCGTGCCGGTGTTGAGATGATCGGTGGTCAGGAAGGCGCAGATCCGGCATCAGTTGTATATGATGCGGTTGCTGCTGCGAAAGCGAGAAGGGCAGATGTACTTCTGTGTGATACAGCCGGAAGACTTCACAATAAGAAGAACCTGATGGAAGAGCTTAAGAAGATCAATCGTGTGATTGACAGAGAGTATCCGGATGCGTTCCGTGAGACGCTGGTTGTGCTGGATGCAACGACAGGACAGAATGCACTTGCCCAGGCAAAGGAATTCAATGAAGTAACAGATATAACAGGAATTGTTCTGACAAAGATGGATGGAACAGCCAAAGGAGGAATTGCAGTAGCAATCCAGTCTGAACTTGGTATCCCGGTAAAATATATCGGTGTAGGAGAAACAATTGATGACTTGCAGAAATTTGACTCAGAGGAGTTCGTAAACGCGTTGTTTTACAGAGAGGAAGAAAGACCATGATGACATTAGAGAAATTTGAAGAAGCTAGCGAACTGGTAAAAAAGGTAACAAATCCTACAAAACTCATTTACAGTGAATACTTAAGTGCACAGACAGGAGCAAAGGTTTATTTAAAACCGGAAAATATGCAGCACACAGGAGCTTATAAGATCCGTGGTGCATATTACAAGATCAGCACACTGACAGACGAAGAAAGAAGCCGTGGACTGATCACAGCATCAGCAGGAAATCATGCACAGGGCGTTGCATTTGCAGCAAAACAGTTTGGATGCAAAGCTACGATTGTTATGCCTACAGTTACACCGCTGATCAAAGTAAACCGTACAAAAAGCTTTGGAGCAGACGTAGTACTTCATGGTGATGTTTATGATGATGCTTACGCATATGCATGTAAACTTGCAGAAGAGAACGGATATACATTCGTTCATCCGTTTAATGACCTTGATGTTGCTACAGGTCAGGGAACAATTGCAATGGAGATCGTTCAGGAACTCCCGACTGTAGATTATATCCTTGCACCAATCGGCGGAGGCGGACTGATCACAGGTGTTTCCACACTTGCCAAGATGCTGAATCCAAAAATCAAAGTAATCGGTGTAGAGCCGTCAGAAGCGGCCAGTATGACAGCAGCTCTGAAAGCAGGAGAGCCTGTAGAACTTCCATCTGCAAATACAATCGCAGACGGAACAGCTGTAAAAGAAGTTGGAGATAAAGTTGTTCCGTATGTGAAAGAGAATGTAGATGATATTCTTCTCGTAGATGATGATGAATTGATCGGTGCATTCCTTGATATGGTAGAAAACCACAAAATGATCGTAGAGAATTCAGGTCTTCTTTCCGTAGCTGCATTAAAGCAGATGGACATCAAAGGAAAGAAAGTAGTCTGTGTATTAAGTGGTGGAAATATGGATGTTATCACAATGTCCTCGATCGTCCAGCACGGATTGATCCAGAGAGACCGTATCTTCTCTGTATCCGTACTTCTTCCGGATAAGCCGGGTGAACTTGCACGTGTGGCACAGACAGTCGCAGATGTACAGGGTAACATCATTAAACTGGAACATAATCAGTTTGTAAGCACAAACAGAAACGCAGCCGTAGAACTTCGTATCACAATGGAAGCATTCGGAACAGATCATAAGAAGAAGATTCTGGATACACTTGATAAGGCTGGATTCAGACCAAAACTGATCAGTGCGAAGCTGTATTAATTGGTATTAAACAGCCTATAGAATGGTGTCGCAAGGCCAGCCCTGCTATTACCACGAGCACCGGCCCGCTTTACCTCATCCCTTTGAAAGTATGTAACATAAGAGCCAGAACAGTTACCGTGTGTGGTGCCTGTTCTGCTCTTATTAACATACTGAACAAAGTGTATTCGGAACGCTCCTGCCTTACATGTGCTCGTGGCAACAGCAGGACTGTCCTTGCTTACATATTCCAAACGGGATATTTAATTCCAATCAGACAAATCCAGAAAACAAATTACAGAATCTGTAGGTAAACGTAAACGGATGTTTTATCGACTAAGATAATCGTCCCCTTTTTACGCACGTACTAAGTTTGTATTTTGTTTTCTGGATTCATTTCATTTGGAATAGCACTTACTCATTTGAAAAGCTGAGTGAGGGAGCCACTGTATTGTTGAGGACACATTTAAGGCAGGAGCGTTCCGAATACACTTTGCAGAATCTGTTAGAAAAAGCCAAACACGAATCACACACGGTGAGTGCTCTGGCTTTTTCGTTACAGATTGTCAAAGGGATGAGGTAAAGCGGGCCGGTGTCCGATGCAATACAGTGACTCCCTCACGTCTGTTTTTATCAAAAGTACTTATTTGAGTGATAATGAATCCAAGTTCAACAAATTACAACACCCCTATAAAACGATGGAATGCCTCCAGTCCTTTTTCATCACACTTATAAACTCCAGCATCTTCGAGTACTTCGCAGAATACTTTTCCGACTTCCTGCTGAAGGATCTCTTCAACATTCTCCTCTGTGATGGATGTGTAATTTGGAAGGAATTCATCTACCCAGTCAGCGTGTTTTGCAATCTGTTCATTGCTGCGGATATCTTTTTCTGTCAGGATGTAATCTTTCAGAAGTTCCATCTCTCCTTTTAATCTTGCAGGGAGAACAGCAAGTCCCATTACTTCGATAAGACCGATGTTTTCTTTCTTAATATGGTGCAGTTTAGCATGTGGATGGTAGACACCAAGCGGGTGTTCTTCTGTTGTGATATTATTTCTCAATGTCAGGTCGAGTTCGTAGAGATCTCCACGCTTTCTTGCAATCGGTGTGATCGTGTTGTGCGGTGTACCGTCTGTCTCAGCGAAGATGAAAGCATCTTCATCTGTATAAGATCTCCATGCATTCAAAATGTGTTCAGCCAGATCAATCAGAGGTTTTACTTCTTTGCTCTGAAGACGGATAACAGACAGAGGCCATTTTACGATACCGGCAGTTACATCTTCGTAACCTTTCACAGTGAAGTGTTCAATGATCGGAGCTTTCGCCATTGCGAAAGTATAATTTCCACCCTGGAAATGATCGTGGCTTAAGATAGAACCGCCAACGATCGGAAGGTCTGCATTGGATCCCAGGAAGTAGTGTGGGAAAAGCTTGATGAAATCAAAGAGCTTTTCAAATGCATTACGATCGATCTTCATTGGAATATGCTGTCCGTTGAATACGATGCAGTGTTCGTTATAGTATACATAAGGGGAGTACTGGAATCCCCAAGGGTTATCCTGAATTGTGATCGGGATGATTCTGTGGTTCTCACGGGCCGGGTGATCGAGGCGTCCTGCATAACCTTCATTTTCTACGCAAAGTTGACATTTTGGATAGGAAGAGGATTTCGCTTTTCCCGCTGCTGCAATCGCTTTTGGATCTTTCTCTGGTTTGGAAAGATTGATTGTAATGTCAAGAGTACCGTATTTTGTGTCAACCGTCCATTTGCGATCCTTGGCAATGCGGTATCTGCGGATATAATCACTGTCCTGGCTTAATTTGTAATAATAATCAGTAGCTGTCTCCGGAGAAACTTTGTATTTTTCCCAGAAAGTCTGCTGGACCTGAGCTGGGCGTGGCATCAGAGTATTCATCAGTTTTGTATCAAATAAATCACGGTAGCCGATGCTGTTTTCAATGATTCCGCGTTCTGCGGCGATATCTAAAAGTTCTGCAAGAATGTCTTCCAGAACAAGATTGTTCAGATCACAGTCAACATCTTCATAGTTATCTTCGTGGAACAGATCCAGAAGAAGATTCGTTGTATAAATTCTTTCGGATTCCGGAGTGATTCCGGTATTGATTCCGTACTGTACTAATTTTTTGATCGCATCATAAAGCATATGTCAAGAACCTCCTTAAATTAAGGAATGCCAATGACATTCCTATAACAAAATATACATTATTTCACATCTGATCTTAGCAGAGACGAGAAGCACCGTCTCCGATATCTACTGTGTAGAACTCAGCTTCATGTCCTACTTTTTCAAGATATGTTTTTCCGATTGTTTCGATAAATGTATCTACAGATTCATCTTTTACGATGCTGACTGTGCAACCGCCAAATCCGCCGCCTGTGATACGGGAACCGAGAACACCAGGAATCTTCCATGCAAGGTCTACAAGGATATCAATCTCTTCACAGGATACATCATAATCATCACGCAGTGAAATGTGGGACTGATTCATTAATTTTCCGAATCTTTCAATGTCTCCGGCTTTCAGCGCTGTAACAGCATCAATTGTACGCTGGTTTTCATATACAGCATGTTTTGCACGCTGTAACTGGATCTCATCTTTGATCAAGGATTTGTGTGCCTCGAATTCTTCAGGAGTAAGATCGCCAAGTGCTGAATGTCAAGTTCGCTCTGAAGTGCTTTCAGTGCAGCAGCACATTCGTTTCTTCTGTCGTTATAAGCAGAATCAACAAGACTATGCTTTACTTTACTGTTTGTGATCACAATCTTGGCACCATCAAGAATGCAAGGTGCATATTCGTAGCTTAAATCACTTGTGTCAAGGAAAATTGCGTGGTCTTTTTTACCCATGGCAACAGCAAACTGATCCATGATACCACAGTTGCATCCATTGAAGTTATTCTCAGAATACTGGCCGATCAGTGCAAGATCTGTCATGGAAAGATCTTTGATCTCGAACAGGTCTGTCAGGATCACACCAGTGAGAACTTCAAGGGAAGCAGAAGAGGAAAGTCCGGAACCGTTCGGGATATTTCCCCAGATTACCATATCAAAACCACTTGTGATTGTATGTCCTTTTTCTTTGAATGCCCAGACTACACCAAGCGGATAGTTTGCCCAGTTGTATTCTTTTTTATTTGTCAGATCATCAAGAGATGCTTCTACAACACCAAAGGAGTTCAGATTCATGGAATAAAAATGGATCTTGTTATCCTCTCTTTTGCGTGCAGCACCGTAAGTACCAAGTGTCAGTGCACAAGGAAATACATGTCCACCGTTATAATCTGTGTGTTCACCAATCAGATTCACGCGTCCAGGAGAAAAGTAAAAACGAGCTCCTTCGGAATTACCAAAAAGTTCTGCAAACATATCAAACAATTTTTTCTTCATCATTATTTACCTCCATTAAAAGTAATCCAGTCGATCAGATTTATTTATATTTATTATATCGTTAATGAGTGAAAACGTCTATAAAAAATACGTGCTGTGGCATGTAATAATGTTGCATTAAAAAGATGAGGTGTTATAATAGATCACAGGATACGGGAAAGGAGCCGGGAGATGGCAGAGACTTACAAACATTCGTATAAGTCAGGAGAAATTCTGATGACTTCGTTGTCTGTATATAACACGGGATATCAAAGGTGTGAAGCAGGATATCAGTGGGGACCCGGAGTCAGGGATCATTATTGTATCCACCATATTTTGTCAGGAACAGGATACTATACAGTTGGAGAAAAGACGTGGAAATTAGAAGCCGGAGATACGTTTATTTTATATCCGGGCGTGGAAGTAAAGTATTATGCCGATCAGCAGGAACCATGGGAATACGCCTGGGCTGGATTTATGGGGACGGATGCGGCATCGATCATTCGAAATACAGGTTTTCTGAAAGAACGTCCTTTTTTAAAAAGAGGAAATGTGCCGGATGAACAGATCCGGAATGGATTGGAACAGATTTATAATGCAAAGGGCAATGGGTATGAAGAAGCGGTTGCCATGACCGGAGCACTTTACAGTCTTCTGTCAGTCTTTATGCACTATCATGAAGGGGAAGATCAGGAAAGAGATGCAAAGCTTTTGTATGTAGAAAAGGCAGAAAATTATATAGAAACCAATTATTCTTATCCCGTGACAGTGGAAGATATCGCAGACTATGTAGGAATCAGCAGAAGTCATCTGTTTCGCTCTTTTCAGACCTATATGAATTGTTCACCAAAAGAATATCTGACAGAATACAGAATCCAGCAGGCTTGCCGTCTGCTGAAAGAGACGGGGCTGTCGGTTTCGGCGATTGCATATTCTGTTGGTTTTGAGAATAATCTTTATTTTTCGAAAGCATTTCGAAAAGTGAAGAAGACAAGTCCGACGGAATACAGAGAAAAGCATAGAAAAAAGAAGGAATGATGCCGAGGTGCAGGACATAAGAATAGAGTAAGAATGTCAAAGGCGGGAAGCTGTCATGATGTCTGGAAAAAGTTGGGGTTATGTAGTACAGTTTTTCTGTCTTCTGGTGTTTTTGGGCATGTCCCCATTTCTGATAAAGATGGATGGGAGAAAAACAATGAGTGTCTCATCTGATTCAGTGCGAAGTCAGAATGTATCAGATGAGGTAAAACCGGTTGCTGCGCTTACATTTGATGACGGTCCTAATGCATCCTCTACCCCGATTCTGTTGGATGGATTAAAGGAACGTAAAGTGAGGGCGACCTTTTTTCTGATCGGCGAAAATGTAGAAAAAGATGAGAATGAAAAAATTGTGAAAAGAATGTATGAGGAAGGTCATTTGATCGGAAATCATACTTATACGCATTGCAATCTGTCAAAGCTGGAAACGGGAGAAGCAAAGAAAGAACTGGAACAGACAGATACAGTGATTGAAAAGATAACGGGAAAACAACCGGTGTTCGCAAGAGCGCCTTACGGGGAACTCCCGGTGGACAGCGAACAAGATCTGAGCAGAATATATATCGGATGGACGGTGGATCCGCTGGACTGGATGACCGAAGATGCAGGGGCGGTTGTAAAAACAGTTGTGGAAGAGATAAATCCGGGAGATGTTATTTTATTGCATGACTGTTATCCTTCTTCTGTGCAGGCGGCTATACGGATTGTAGATCTGTTGCAGGGGAAAGGTTATGAGTTTGTGACAGTGGATCATCTGATCATGGATTGAAAATGTGAATATAAGATTGAAAACAGGAGAGAAAGATGGATTTATTTGATTATATGAGAGAGACAAATAAAGAGAAGGAATCTCCGCTTGCATCCAGGATGCGTCCGGTGACACTGGATGAAGTAGTGGGACAGAAGCATATCATAGGAAAAGATAAATTGCTTTACCGGGCAATTAAGGCAGATAAGCTGAGTTCTTTGATTTTTTACGGACCTCCGGGAACAGGAAAGACAACACTGGCAAAGGTGATCGCACATACAACCAGTGCAGAGTTCAAACAGATCAATGCGACAGTTGCCGGAAAGAAAGATATGGAAGAAGTAGTGAAAGAAGCAAAAGATCTGCAGGGAATGTATGGAAAGAAGACGATTCTTTTTATTGATGAGATTCATCGCTTTAATAAAGGGCAGCAGGATTATCTGCTTCCATTTGTGGAAGATGGAACGTTGATCCTGATTGGCGCAACAACGGAGAATCCTTATTTTGAGGTAAATGGAGCTTTGATTTCGAGATCAAGTATCTTTGAATTGCGTCCACTGGAGAAGACGGATATTAAGGAACTGCTTCTCCGTGCAGTGAATGATACTGAGAAAGGTCTTGGAAGCTTTCATGCAGTGATAGAAGATGATGCACTTGAATTTTTGGCGGATGTGTCAGGTGGAGATGCAAGAAATGCACTGAATGCGATTGAACTGGGTGTATTGACAACGGACAGAAGCGAAGATGGACAAATTCATATTACTTTAGATGTCGCGTCAGAATGCATTCAGAAACGAGTGGTGAATTATGACAAAAAAGGAGATAACCATTACGATATTATCTCTGCATTTATTAAGAGCATGCGCGGCTCAGATCCGGATGCAGCGGTCTTTTATCTTGCAAAGATGTTGTATGCAGGAGAAGATGTGAAGTTTATAGCGAGAAGAATTATGATCTGTGCATCGGAAGATGTTGGAAATGCGGATCCGATGGCACTTACTGTTGCGGTTGCGGCTGCACAGGCAGTTGAGAGGATCGGAATGCCGGAATCTCAGATCATTCTTTCACAGGCGGTGACTTATGTGGCATCTGCGCCAAAGAGTAATTCTGCCGTTAATGCAATATTTGCAGCGAACGATGCAGTACGGAACAATAAAACAACTGTTCCGACACACCTTCAGGATGCACATTATAAAGGTGCACAGAAGTTAGGACACGGAATAGGATATAAGTACGCACATGATTATCCGAATCATTATGTGGATCAGCAGTATCTTCCGGATGAAATAAAAGACGCCAGGTTCTATGAACCCGGCGATCTTGGTTATGAGAAACAGATCAAGGAGCGTTTACAGAAGCTGCGAGAGCAGTAAAGCGTAAATCTCCTGATTCTTTCGATTCCAGTTATTTACAATGGCTTCTGCCTCAGTCTGAGTTGGCACAGTGAGTGTCATATCGATGAGGTGGGAGCCATTTTCTAAAATTTGGCATTTTACTTCATATTCATGGTTTGTATTCAGATAGTAATCCGATTTAACAGAAACCTCTTCTTTCAGATCATATTTTTTCTCATTGATAAAATTATCAATTTCCTGACGAATCTCAGGAGAAATTTTATTTCTGAAATAGTTGATCGTAGCAGCCCCTTCTTCTGTGAGATTATAAAGCGTACGATTATGTGTCAGCTCAATTTTCAGAAGTCCGGAATCCGTTAATTCTGCAAGCGCAGACTGAAGACGGAAATAAGTTGTATACCCTTTATCCAGAATAAATTCTGATATTTGGGAAGTTGTAAGCGGAAAATCGACTCTATCCAACATGTACAACACGATCAATTTATATAATGTAAATGTTTCAGCCATAATACTCCTTTCCCTGGTACAAGTCATGATCTTTCATATATTTGTGGATCTGATTTAAAACAGTTCGTTTTGCGCCTGTCCACAGAGGTGCAATCAAGAGATCCTTCGGTCCGTCACCGGTCAGTCGGTGAATGACAATTTCCGGACGCAAATGTTGGATACATTCAGTGAGCAGACCGATGTATTCGTCCGCATCCGGGATATGGAAAGCAGGACCGGTATAGGCAGGATCTGAAAGATATTTCTGATATTCAACTGCAAGATCAGTTCCTTCCAAAATGTGGAGAAGCTGCAACTTGATTCCGTCAATATCTGAATGATTCAAATATTCGATTGTCTCAAGCATCATTTCATGAGTCTCTCCGGGCAGGAATAAAATGACATGTACGATAACAGTCAGATTCCGGCGCTTCAGTTCATGTACAGCAGTATCAAATACCTCTAAAGGATAACCTCTGCGAATGTATCTGGCAGATTCTGGGTGAATGGTTTGAAGACCAAGTTCAACCCAGACAGGCTTGATCTGATTCAATTCATCTAAAAGTTCCAGAACATCAGAATCTAAACAGTCAGGGCGGGTTGCGATTGCAAGTACTTTTACATCAGGGTCTTCGATTGCTTCTGTAAAAACTTTCCGCAAGTATTCTATGGGGGCATAGGTACTCGTAAAAGCCTGGAAATATGCGATATAAGCATGCACCGGACGCTTTCTGGCAAGAATGGCTTTCCCTTCTGCGAGCTGTTCTGTAATTGTTTTGCAGGCAGAACCGGCAAAATCTCCCGAACCCATACCACTGCAGAAGATACAGCCACCATATCCGATCTTACCATCACGGTTCGGACAAGTCATACCGCCGTTCAATGCAATGCGATATACTTTCTCTCCAAACTGGGATTTTAATGCATAGTCAAGAGAGTGGTAGCGCTTCTCTCCCCACATATTAGATTAAATCCTTAATTGCTTTGCTTACTGTGTCTGCTACACGAGGATCAAAGGCTTCCGGAAGAATGTTGTTTTCATTCAATTCTTCTTCTGAAACAAGACCTGCGATTGCATTGGCAGCAGCAAGTTTCATTTCTTCTGTAATCTGTGTGGCACGTCCTTCTAATGCACCTTTGAAAATACCAGGGAACGCAACAACATTGTTTACCTGGTTCGGGAAGTCAGAACGTCCTGTTCCGACAACTTTGGCACTGCTTCTTTTGCAAGGTCAGGCATGATCTCCGGTACAGGGTTTGCCATGGCGAACAGAATCGCATCCTTATTCATGGAAGCAACCATCTCTTTAGAAACAATATTCGGAGCAGAAACACCAACGAAAATATCAGCACCTTTTAATGCATCGGCAAGTGTTCCGGTGCGTTCTTCCAGATTTGTAACTTCAGTCATCTGCTGCTGCATCCAGTTCAGGTTCGGTGAGCTCTTGGAAATGATTCCATTGATGTCACACATTGTAATATGAGGGAAACCATAAGTGAGAAGCAGCTTTGTGATAGCAACTCCGGCAGATCCGGCTCCATTCACTACAACACGGCAATCTTCTTTCTTCTTTCCTGTTACTTTCAGGGCATTGATGATTCCGGCGAGGACAACGATAGCCGTTCCGTGCTGGTCATCATGGAAAACCGGAATGTTCAGAAGTTCTTTCAGGCGTGTTTCAATTTCGAAACAGCGTGGAGCTGAAATATCTTCTAGATTGATTCCACCGAAAGCCGGTGCGATGTTGACTACAGATTTAATGATCTCTTCTGTGTCCTGTGTATCCAGACAGATCGGAACTGCGTTGACACCACCGAATTCCTTAAACAGAACCGCTTTTCCCTCCATAACCGGCATAGCAGCAAGTGCACCGATGTTCCCAAGACCAAGAACAGCACTTCCGTCAGATACAACAGCAACTGTATTGGCTTTCATAGTGTATTTATATGCAGCTTCAGGATCCTGTGCGATCACCTTACAAGGTTCAGCAACACCCGGAGTATAAGCGATGGCAAGATCTTCTCTTGAGTTGACATGCGCTTTGGCAGTTGTCTCTATCTTACCATTCCATTCTTCATGCATTTTTAAAGCTTTTTCATTGTTTGTCATGATTTTATACCTCTCTGATTTGATTGAATTAATGATACCACTGAAAAAGGAAACACGCAAGTACAGGAAAACAGAGAAAAGTTCAAAAAGTTCTTTCTTTTTAGAAAAATATACTGTATAATAACACCATATTTAAAGCAAATTTCCATTAAAGTCGAATCAGACTTGTATTCCCGAAGTATGAATGAATAATCCAGTATGTGAAAAGGCACATGTGAAGTGGATTGACAGAACAGATATACCTGAAAAGAAAGGAAAAGAATATGACACGAGAAAAATATGAATCATTGCCACTGGCAACATTGAAAGAACTTGCAAAAGCAAGAAAGATGAGAGGTGTTTCGACATTAAAGAAAGGCGATCTGATCGATGCAATGCTTGAGCTGGATGAGCAGGAAGAGCAGAAAGAAGCAGCAGAAGAAGCGAGAGAAGAAGTGAAAGAAGAGAAAAAAGAAGAGACAGATATTGAACAGCTGGACAGTGGTTTTACAGCAAACGGAATCCTTGAAGTACTTCAGGATGGATATGGTTTCATTCGTTCTGACAATTATCTTCCGGGAGATGGAGATGTCTATGTTGCTCCTTCACAGATTCGCAGATTCGGGCTAAAACAGGCGACATCCTGACAGGAAATACAAGAGTTAAGACGCAGGGAGAAAAGTTCAGTGCACTTCTTTATGTGTCTACGATCAATGGACTGCGCCCGGCAGAGGCAATGAAGAGAAAAAACTTTGAAGACCTGACTCCGATTTTCCCGAATCAGAGAATCCGTCTGGAGAATCCGGGCTGTACAACAGCAATGCGTATTGTTGATCTTGTTTCCCCTATTGGAAAGGGACAGAGAGGTATGATCGTATCTCCACCGAAAGCAGGAAAAACTACATTATTAAAAGAAGTTGCACTATCTGTACAGAAGACAGAACCGAATATGCATCTTCTGATTCTGTTGATTGATGAACGTCCGGAAGAGGTAACTGATATTCGTGAGGCAATTGAAGGCCCGAATGTAGAGGTGATTCATTCTACATTTGATGAACTTCCGGAGCATCACAAACGAGTATCAGAAATGGTTATCTCAAGAGCAAAACGTCTGGTAGAGCATGGAAAAGACGTTATGATCCTCCTTGACAGCATCACAAGACTTTCAAGAGCATATAACCTGATCGTTCCGCCATCAGGAAGAACACTTTCCGGTGGTCTTGATCCGGCAGCACTTTACAGTCCAAAGCGTTTCTTCGGAGCAGCAAGAAATATGAGAGAAGGAGGAAGCCTTACGATTCTTGCAACAGCACTGGTTGATACAGGAAGCAAGATGGATGATGTTGTTTATGAAGAATTTAAGGGGACAGGTAACATGGAACTGATGCTTGACAGGAAGCTTCAGGAGAAAAGAGTGTTCCCGGCAATTGATATTCCAAAATCAGGAACAAGAAGAGAAGATCTTCTTCTCACAAAGGAAGAACAGGATGCAGTTTATATTATGAGAAAAGCAATGAACGGCATGAAATCAGAAGAGGCAGTGGACAATCTTTTGAATATGTTTTCCCGTACAAAAACAAACGAAGAGCTTGTTCAGCAGATCATCCGTCAGAAATTTATCTAAAAAGGTGTTGCATTATTAAAAAATGTGTGATACAATTAGAAAGCTGTTTAGAGAAAATAATAAGTAATTTAAAAATAGAGAGGTGAAAATCATGCGCGAAGGTATCCATCCTAATTATTATCAGGCAACTGTAACATGCAACTGTGGAAACACATTTGTTACAGGATCTACAAAGGAGAACATCCACGTAGAAATCTGCTCCAAGTGTCATCCATTCTACACAGGTCAGCAGAAAGCAACACAGGCTCGTGGCCGTGTTGATAAGTTCAACAAGAAATACGGTATTAAATAAGAAATACG
Source organism: Ruminococcus sp. OM04-4AA (assembly GCF_003462585.1). NCBI lineage: Bacteria > Bacillati > Bacillota > Clostridia > Eubacteriales > Oscillospiraceae > Ruminococcus > Ruminococcus sp. OM04-4AA. The sequence goes on from NZ_QTZH01000001.1 coordinate 126,881, forward strand.
AAGTGATGAGGGCTGAGGTGGAAATCTCAGTCCTCTTTGTGTTTAGGAGAAATATATGAAATCATCGAATATAGGCGGCCAGGCAGTGCTGGAAGGCATTATGATGAAGAATCGGGAAACATATTCCGTTGCCGTCCGGAAACCAGATGGAGAGATTGAAGTTGATATTCAGGAATACAAAGGAGTTCTCCCATGGAAGGCACCGCAAAAGATTCCTTTCATTCGGGGGATTTTTAATTTTGTGGATTCTCTTGTGCTGGGAATGAAAACATTGACTTATTCTGCAAGTTTTTTTGAAGACGAGGAAGAAGAAATTCTTACAGAAGATGAGGCAAGAAAGCAGGAGAAGAAGGAAAAACTGATCATGAATCTGACAGTTGTGGTTTCTGTCTTGATTGCGGTTGGTATTTTTATGGTTCTTCCGTATTATCTGAGTAGTATTATAGAAAAGCATACCTCTTCACATCTTGTAATGACTGTTTTAGAAGGTGTGATCCGCGTTGCTATTTTCCTGATCTATATTGTTCTGATTTCCAGAACAAAGGATATTAAGAGAACATTTATGTATCACGGGGCAGAGCATAAATGTATTAATTGCATCGAACATGGATTGGAATTAAATGTAGAAAATGTACGGAAGAGTTCCAAACAACATAAGAGATGTGGAACGAGCTTTCTTTTCTTTGTCATGATCGTAAGTATTATTGTTTGCTTTTTTATTACGGCAAAGTCCCAGATTGTGAGAGTACTTCTTCGGATTGCCCTGCTTCCGTTGATTGCAGGAATCTCTTATGAATTGATCCGTCTGGCAGGAAACAGTGATCATCCGGTAATCAATGTACTTAGTAAACCGGGACTCTGGGTTCAGAATCTGACAACAAAGGAACCGGATGACAGTATGATCGAGGTTGGGATCAAAGCAGTGGAAGCAGTGTTTGACTGGAAGACATGGCAGGAGGAGAACCTGAAGCAATGAGAACAGAATCAGACAAGAGGACAGTGTATAAAACAGATTGCAGCGATTCAATAAGTTTGAAAAATGCATATAAAGAAGGAAAAGAAATTCTTGCGAAAGCAGGAATTACAGAGGCAGATCTGGATGCGTGGTATCTGTTGGAATTTGTGACAGGGATTACGAAAGCTCGCTATTATATGGATCCGGATCAGAGCATGAATCCGGAAGCATGGAAAAAGTATAAAGAATATCTTGAAAAAAGAAGAAATCATATTCCATTGCAGCATATTACAGGAAGTCAGGAATTTATGGGGCTTGAATTTCTGGTGAATGAACATGTGCTGATTCCAAGACAAGATACAGAAGTGCTTGTGGAAGAGGCACTGGAGATAATGAAACAAGAGATATTCAGATCAAAAGGTTGTTTGCAACTGTTGGATATGTGTACCGGGTCAGGATGTATTCTTCTGAGCGTAATGCATTATGCAGAACAGAAGGGTATATTTATAGAAGGAACAGGTGTTGACTTTTCGGAGCAGGCTCTTATGGTAGCACAGAAAAATGAAAAACATTTGAGAAGCACGAAAAAGGATGAGAAAGGAAAAGTGAACTGGATTTTGAGCGATCTTTTTGAAAATGTCAGTGAAACCTATGATATGATCTTATCAAACCCACCTTACATCAGAACAGCAGAAATTGAGAAGCTTCAAGACGAAGTAAAACTTCACGATCCATTCAGTGCATTGGATGGGAAAGAAGACGGATTGTATTTCTACCGGAAGATTGTTACTGATGCAAAACAATTCCTGAAAACAGGAGGAATACTTGCTTTCGAGATTGGATATGACCAGGGCAAAGAAGTTTCTGATCTTATGAAAAAAGCAAGATATGACAAGGTGTTCGTAAAAAAGGACCTGGCAGGACTTGACCGCATCGTCTGTGGCGTGTACTATTAAAAAGATAAAGAAGATAAAAAATAGAAGAGGATATAGAACTATGTTTGACAGATTAGAGGATTTGGTAATTCGTTACCAGGAAGTAATGGGTGAACTTCAGGAGCCGGATGTGGCGAATGATCCGGAACGTTTCCGTAAGCTGATGAAAGAGCAGAGTGATCTTGCACCAATCGTTGAAGCTTATCAGGAATATAAGAACTGTAAGCAGAATGTAGAAGAGAGTCTGATGATCCTGGAAGAAGAATCAGATGAAGAGATGCGTGAGCTTGCAAAAGAAGAGTTGAATGAATCTAAAGCCAGAATTGAAGAATTGGAGCAGGAACTTAAGATTCTTCTTCTTCCGAAGGATCCGAATGATGATAAGAACGTTATCGTTGAGATCCGTGCCGGTGCAGGTGGAGATGAGGCTGCACTTTTTGCGGCAGAAGTTTATCGTATGTATGTGCATTATGCAGACAGCCGTAGATGGAAGACAGAGATGATTTCTCTGAATGAGAATGGAATCGGCGGATTTAAAGAGTGTGTATTCATGATCACAGGACAGGGAGCATATTCCCGTATGAAGTACGAAAGTGGAGTACATCGTGTACAGCGTGTGCCGGAGACAGAAAGTGGCGGAAGAATTCATACTTCAACAATTACTGTAGCCGTAATGCCTGAGGCAGAAGAAGTTGATGTTGTAATCGATGAGAAGGATATCCGTATCGATGTAATGCGTGCATCAGGAAATGGTGGACAGTGTGTCAATACAACGGACTCTGCGGTACGACTGACTCATTACCCGACCGGAATCGTGATCTACAGCCAGACAGAGAAATCACAGCTGCAGAATAAAGAGAAGGCATTCCGACTGCTTCGTTCCAAACTGTATGACCTGGAGCTTGAGAAGAAACAGGCTTCTGAGGCAGCAGAGAGAAGAAGCCAGATCGGTACAGGAGATCGTTCTGAAAAGATCAGAACATATAACTTCCCACAGGGAAGAGTAACAGATCATAGAATCAAGCTGACACTTCATAAACTGGATAGCATTCTGAATGGTGATCTGGATGAAGTAATCGACAGCCTGATTGCAGCGGATCAGACAGCGAAGCTTGCAAAGATGGAGGAGTAATACAAGGATGATACCGGAATTCAAACGACCGGAACTGGAAGACAAAGAACTGATTGACTATTATTTTGCACAGGCTCCAAGCAGAAGCTGCGAGAGAACATTTGCGAATGTATATCTCTGGTCCAGACAGTATAAAGTGAAATATGCAATCCTTCATAATGCACTTGTATTTCGTGATGAAGGAGATGGACATACTTATGCTTACCCTGTAGGAAAGCCGGAAGCCGTCAAAGCTGCATTGGAAGAATTGATGAAGATCTGCGAGGATGAAGACTGTGAATTCGGTCTTTACTGTGTGACACCGGAGAATTTTTCACAGATGGAAGAGTGGTATCCGGGACAATTCCGGATTGAATATGACAGAGATCAGGCAGATTACATCTATGAGACGGAGAAGCTTGCAACACTTGCAGGAAAGAAGCTTCACGGAAAGCGAAACCATATTAATAAGTTTAAGCAGCTTTATCCGGACTGGTCTTACGAATCACTCAGTGATGAGAATGTAGAAGAGTGCTTTCAGATGGCTCTGAAGTGGAGAAATTCGAATGGATGTAATGATGATCCTGAGAAGAACGCAGAGATGTGCGTTTCGTTGAATTCCCTCCGTTTATACAAAGAACTCGGCTTTAAAGGCGGAGTGTTGAGAAATGGCGAAAAAATTGTTGCTTTTACAGTAGGGGAAGAACTGTGCAAGGATACATTTGTTGTTCATATTGAGAAAGCATTTGCAGATGTACAGGGAGCATACCCTATGATTAATCAGCAGTTTGTTGAACATGAATGCATGGATTACACTTATGTGAACAGAGAAGATGATGCCGGGGAAGAAGGACTCCGTAAGGCAAAATTATCTTATCGTCCGGCTTTTTTGGAAGAGAAAGGGTTTGTGACAAGAATAGGAGGACAGCAATGATTTCAAAAAAAATGGAAAACATGGTAGCGAACAGTTCTGCAATTCGTGCGATGTTTGAAGAGGGCAACCGTCTTGCAGCAAAATACGGAGCAGAGAATGTATTTGACTTCAGCCTGGGAAATCCAAATGTTCCGGCACCGGAAGCGGTAAAGAAAGCAATGATCGAGATCCTTTCCGAAGAGGATCCGATCGTGCTTCACGGCTATACGAACAGCAATGCAGGTTATGAGGATGTGAGACAGGCAGTTGCTGCTTCCTTAAATGAACGCTTTGGAACAAACTTTGCTTCCCGCAATATTACGATGACAGTCGGAGCAGCAGGAGGTCTTAATGTGATTTTGAAATCACTGCTGAATCCAGGTGATGAAGTTGTTGTGTTTGCTCCTTATTTTGGAGAATACAGAAGCTATACGGATAATTATGACGGTGTGATCGTGGAGATATCTCCGGATACAGAGACATTCCAGCCAAAGCTTGATGAGTTTGAGAAAAAGCTGTCGCCAAAGACAAAGGCAGTCATCGTTAATACGCCGAATAATCCGACAGGTGTTGTTTATTCCGAAGAGACGATCCAGAAGCTGGCAGCGATTCTTGAGAAGAAACAGAAAGAATTTGGAACAGAGATTTATCTGATCTCAGATGAACCATACAGAGAACTTGCTTATGACGGAGTGGAAGTTCCATATCTCACAAAGTATTATGCAAATACAGTTGTAGGATATTCTTTCAGTAAATCACTTTCTCTTCCGGGAGAACGTATCGGTTATCTTGTAATTCCGGATGAAGTGGCAGACAGTGAGAAACTGAATGCCGCAGCTAACGTTGCAACGAGAATTCTTGGATTTGTCAATGCACCGACACTGCAGCAGAAAGTGGTGAAGGCATGTCTGAATGAGAAGACAGATATTTCATATTATGACAGAAACAGAGAGACTCTTTATAATGGATTGAAAGAACTTGGATTTGAGTGCATCAAACCGGAAGGAGCATTTTATCTCTTTGTAAAATCACCGGTTGCAGATGAAAAAGAATTTTGTAATACCGCGAAGAAATACAATATTCTGATCGTTCCGGGAAGCTCTTTTGGATGTCCTGGATATGTCAGAATGGCGTATTGTGTAGCATATGAAACAATTGTAAATGCACTTCCAAAATTTGCGGAGCTTGCGAGAGAGTATAGATAGAGGTAGTACCATGGCTGTAAGAGAAGAACTTTTGAGAAATATACGTAGCGTAGAACCATATGTACCGGGCGAGCAGCCACAGCATAAGGTTGTGAAACTGAATACAAATGAGAATCCATATCCTCCGGCACCGGGGGTGGAACGTGTTCTGAAAGAGATGGACACAGACCGTTTTCGCCTGTATCCGGATCCAACTGCGGACGAACTCATTGGAAGCCTCGCGGATTATTATGGTGTAGGAAAAGATCAGGTTTTTGTAGGAGTTGGATCTGATGATGTGATTTCGATGTGTTTCCTCACATTTTTTAATTCAGATCTCCCAATTCTCTTCCCGGATATTACATATTCGTTTTATAAAGTCTGGGCAGAATTATATCGGATTCCTTATCACTGTCCAAAGCTTGATGAAAACTTTAAGATTGTGAAAGAGGATTATTATGCTGAAAACGGCGGAATTATTTTCCCGAATCCAAATGCGCCGACAGCAATTTATGAAGATCTTGAATTTGTAGAAGATATCTTAAAGCAGAACAGGAATTCTATCGTGATCGTAGATGAGGCATATATTGACTTTGCGGGAAGATCTGCGATGGAACTGATCGATAAATATGATAATCTTATTGTGACACAGACTTTCTCAAAGGCAAGAAGTATGGCTGGTATGCGAATCGGATATGCAATCTCGAATCCAGATCTGATCCGCTGCCTGAATGATGTGAAATATTCTTTTAACTCTTACACGATGAATCAGACAGCTCTTGCCTGTGGTGTGGAAGCGGTTGAAGACAAAGCATATTTTGAAGAAGGAGTTCGTAAAATAGTTGAAACAAGAGAATGGGCAAAAGAAGAGCTCAGGAAACTTGGTTTTGTTTTTCCGGATGCAAAGGCGAATTTTATTTTCGCAAGACATCCAGAGGTTGATGCGAATGAACTTTTCCAGGCTTTGAAAGAGAATAATATCTTTGTCAGACATTGGAATGCACCACGAATCGATCAGTATCTGAGAATTACAATCGGTACAAGAGAAGAGATGGCGACGCTTTTTGATTTTTTGAGAACATATATAAAGGAGAAATAACTGAATGAGTGAAGCTTTGATCAACTGGTTTATGGTGACACTGGGCGGAAAGGTCGGTAAGGAATTTATTCTCTTCCTGATCTCAATGGTTCCGATTCTGGAATTGCGTGGAGGACTGCTTGCAGCAGGACCGGCATTTTTGAACGTGGAACTTGCAAAAGCAGTACCTATCTGTGTGATTGGAAATCTTGTTCCAATCCCATTCATCCTTTTACTGATCACAAAGATCTTTGACTGGATGAAAGGAACGAAGCGTTTGAAGCCGATGGTGGAGAAGTTGGAGAAGAAGGCAATGAGTAAAAGTGACAAGATAGAGAAATATGAGTTCTGGGGTCTTGTACTTTTTGTTGGAATTCCTCTTCCGGGAACCGGAGCGTGGACAGGATCACTGATCGCAGCTCTGCTTGGAATCCGCTTTAGAAAAGCTTTTCCGGCAGTTGTTGTTGGTGTCTGCCTCGCAGCATTTATTATGTCAGTCATTTCCTATGGAATTATTGGCGGTATTTTTGGATAAGATAAATATGCAAAGGAAGTGATTTTTATGTTACTGAAAGATAATGAAGAAAAGAGAAATATAGCCTGGAGAACAGTTATGACGGTAACATCGGTCTTGATTATTTTAATTGCTATCTTTTTCGCAGTGAAGCTTTTTACTTCTAATCCTCTGGCAGGAAACTGGGAGAATACAGATGATGGAATGAAGCTCAAAATCAAGAATAATGGTGCGATGACAATTATCCAGACATTGGATGAAAGTACGGTCAGTGTTCCGGTTGAGTATACGATCGACATGGAACATAAGCGTTTTGCGATTCATGTGAATGAAGAGAAACTTGCCACACAGGCTGAAAAGACGAAAAAATATTCCCAGCAGGATCTTAGAGATGTTGCGGATGTGATGGAAGGAACTTACGAATACAGTGTAGAACAGAACGTACTGACACTGACGGATTCAGAATATGGAAGTCAGAAGACATTTGAAAAAAGTGGAAAGTAAAAGGTGATTCTGCCTCAGCAGATGACACAGAAAGTACTTGCAGAGCAGTGGAAACAGGGGGTACAGATCATGTACAGAAATCAGACGAAAGAAGTAAGAATTGGGGATGTTGTGATTGGGGGGGACCACCCGATTGCAATCCAGTCTATGACAAATACAAGGACAGAAGATGTAGAAGCCACAGTGGAGCAGATCCTGCGTCTGGAAAAAGCAGGATGTGAGATCATCCGCTGTACAGTTCCGACAATGGAGGCTGCAAAAGCAATCAAAGAGATTAAAAAACAGATTCATATTCCGCTTGTTGCAGACATTCATTTTGATTATAAGATGGCAATCGCAGCAATTGAGAATGGAGCTGATAAGATCCGTATCAATCCGGGAAATATCGGTGCAAAAGAACGGGTACAGGCAGTAGTAGACAAAGCGAAAGAGTACAATGTTCCAATCCGTGTCGGTGTAAATAGTGGTTCTCTTGAGAAACATCTGCTTGAGAAATATGGTGGTGTTACTGCAGAAGGGATCGTGGAGAGTGCGCTGGACAAAGTTCACCTGATCGAGTCTATGGGCTATGACAACCTTGTTGTCAGCATTAAATCTTCTGATGTTCTGATGTGTGTGAAGGCGCATGAGCTGATCGCTAAAGAATGCCCATATCCGCTTCATGTTGGAATTACAGAGTCTGGAACCGTATATTCAGGAAATGTGAAATCTTCTGTAGGACTTGGAATCATTCTCCATGAGGGAATCGGTAATACAATTCGTGTTTCCCTGACGGGAGATCCGGTAGAAGAGATTCGTACAGCAAAACTGATCCTTAAGACACTTGGACTTCGCAAGGGAGGTATTGAGGTTGTATCCTGTCCGACTTGTGGAAGAACAAGAATTAATCTGATCAAGCTTGCAAACCAGGTAGAAGAGATGGTAGCAGACATTCCGCTTGATATTAAAGTTGCAGTTATGGGATGTGTTGTAAACGGACCTGGAGAGGCAAAAGAAGCCGATATCGGAATTGCAGGAGGTATTGGGGAAGGACTTTTGATCAAGAAGGGTGAGATCGTCAAGAAGGTAAAGGAAGAAGAACTTCTTGATACTTTAAGACAGGAGTTATTGAATTGGAACAAATAAAGAATGAAAAAACATTTTTTCATGTATTTCCCACATTGAAAGTAGAAGAGGAATTTAAAGTTCTCTTTGCTGATGTGGAAGTTAAGAAAATCACGACTAATTCCGGTCGTGATTTTCTGCATGTACATTTAAAGAGCCATCATCTGATCCCAAAGAAGAAAATATGGCAGATGGAGCAGCGGATCAAAGAGCAGCTCTTTGGAACATCTTCTGTAAAACTTCAGATTCTGGAAGAGTATGAGCTGTCTGAGCTTTATACACCGGAAACAGTGATGGAAGAGTACAAAGAGAGTTTGATTCTTGAACTGAAAGAAATCAGTGTCCTTGCTGCAAACATGTTTTCGCAGGCAGAAGTGAACTATGAAGAGGGAAATGTCGTCCGTCTGGAGCTTCTTGATACGATTGTTTCCGAAGGAAGAAAAGAAGAGATCATGAATCTGCTGGACGATGTATTCAGGAATCGTTTTCATATGAATGTTGATATCCGGGTTACATATAAAGAAAACGAGGGTCAGGGAAGCAGAGAATATGACGAGCAGAGGATTCAGCAGGAAATTAATGCAATCTTTGAACGGCGCGCGAAACAGAGAGGCGAATATGAGGAGCGAAAGTCTGCTGTGGAGGCAAAGAAGAAGTCATCTGAATCAGGAAGCTCGTCTTCCGGAGAAAAGAAAGCAGAGACTTCAGGAAAATCTTCTTCAGGAAATGCATCCGTTTCGGGCGGAAAGAAAGAGTTCAAAAAGAAGGAATTCCGCAAGAAGGATTATGTGCGTCCGGTGAAGATCGGAGACGATCCGAACCTGATCTACGGAAAGAATTTTGAAGATGAGCCAATCAAATTGGAACAGGTTGTATCTGAGATGGGTGAGATCACGATTCATGGTAAGATCATCAACTTTGATACACGAGAGATCAGAAATGAGAAGACGATCATTATCTTTGCTGTGACTGATTTTACGGATACAATCACGATCAAGATGTTTGCCAGAAATGATCAGTTACCGGAGATTCTCGGAGATTTGAAGAAAGGTGCTTTCGTTAAGATCAAAGGTGTGACGACAATTGATAAATTCGACGGTGAGCTGACAATTGGTTCAATTACCGGAATCAAGAAGATTGGAGACTTTACGGTCTCAAGGCAAGATCTCAATCCAACGAAACGTGTAGAACTTCATTGCCATACAAAGATGAGCGATATGGATGGAGTTTCTGAAGTGACAGATATCGTCCGCAGAGCACATGACTGGGGACATCCGGCGATTGCAATTACAGATCATGGTGTAGCCCAGGCGTTCCCGGTTGCAAATCACTATATTGAGACATTGGATAAAGATGATCCGTTTAAAGTTCTATATGGCGTGGAAGGCTATGTGGTTGATGACTTAACTGAGATTGCAGTTAATGCAAAAGATCAGACATTGGATGACACCTATATTGTTTTTGATATCGAGACAACAGGATTCAGTTCTATCCGTGACAGAATTATTGAGATTGGAGCTGTGAAGGTTGAGAATGGGCAGATTGTAGACAAGTTCAGCACCTTTGTGAATCCGGAACGTCCGATTCCTTTTGAAATTACAAACCTGACAAGTATTACAGATGAGATGGTGCTGGATGCTCCGACAATCGAGGTTGTGCTGCCACAGTTTCTCGAATTTATTGGTGAGGGCGCATTGGTTGCGCATAATGCAGGATTTGATGTCGGGTTTATCGAACAGAATTGTCGTGTGCTTGGTCTGGAACAGGAATTCACATCTGTTGATACAGTGGCTCTTGCACGTGTGCTGCTTCCGACCCTTTCGAAATATAAATTGAATCTGGTTGCAAAAGCACTTGGAATTTCATTGGAAAATCATCACCGTGCGGTTGATGATGCAGGTGCAACAGCAGAAATTTTTGTAAAATTTGTTGAAATGCTCAAAGATCAGCATATCATGAACTTAAAAGAAATGAACAAGTTTGGGGATCGTAATGTTAATGCAATCCGTAAGATGCCGACACATCACATTATTTTGATCGCACAGAATGATATTGGAAGATATAACCTGTATCAGCTGATCACGGCATCTCATATGACATATTATGCAAGAAGACCGAGAATTCCGAAAAGTCTGATCAATGAACACAGAGAAGGAATCATTATCGGAAGTGCCTGTGAGGCAGGAGAATTATACCGTGCGGTTCTTGAAAAACAGTCTTCACAGCAGATTGCGAGACTGGCGGATTTCTATGATTATTATGAAATCCAGCCAATTGGAAATGATATGTTTATGCTCGAAGATGAGAAAACGCCGAATATCAATACAGAGGAAGATCTGCGTAATGTAAACCGGGAGATTGTTGAACTTGGAGAGAAATTCGGTAAGCCGGTTGTAGCAACCTGTGACGTTCATTTCCTTGATCCGGAAGATGAAGTTTATCGCCGGATCATTATGGCAGGAAAAGGATTCAAAGACGCAGATAATCAGGCACCGCTGTTCCTTCGCACAACAGATGAAATGTTGGAAGAGTTTGCATATCTTGGTTCTGCGAAGGCAAGAGAAGTTGTTATAGAAAATCCACAGAAGATCGCACGTATGGTAGAGAAAATCTCACCGGTAAATCCAAATAAGTGTCCTCCGGTAATCGCGGATTCCGATCAGGAGCTTCGAGATATCTGTTATCGTAAAGCACATGAAATGTATGGAGAAGATCTTCCGGTACAGGTGTCTTCCAGACTTGAGAAAGAGCTGAACTCTATTATTTCCAACGGATATGCCGTTATGTATATCATTGCGCAGAAACTGGTATGGAAGTCCAATGCGGATGGGTATCTTGTTGGTTCCCGTGGATCAGTAGGTTCGTCTTTTGTTGCGACGATGTCTGGAATCACGGAGGTTAATCCGCTAAGTCCTCACTATTACTGTGAAAAATGTCATTACAGTGATTTTGAGTCTGAAGAGGTCCGGGCATTTGCCGGAGGCTGTGGTTACGACATGCCGGATAGAAATTGTCCTGTGTGCGGAGAAAAACTGGTTAAGGCCGGGTTTGATATTCCGTTTGAAACATTCCTTGGTTTCAAGGGAGATAAAGAGCCTGATATTGACCTGAACTTCTCCGGAGATTACCAGGCGAAGGCTCATAAATATACAGAGGTTCTCTTTGGTGAGGGTCATACATTCAAAGCCGGAACGATCGGTACGCTGGCAGATAAGACAGCATATGGATTTGTGAAAAATTATTATGAAGAACGTGGTCAGAGAAAGCGTGGCTGTGAGATTGAACGAATTACAGAAGGATGTACCGGAATCCGGCGAAGTACCGGACAGCATCCGGGAGGAATCGTAGTACTTCCGCACGGACACAGCATCAATGAGTTTACACCGGTGCAGCATCCGGCCAACGATATGGAATGCGGCATTACAACGACACATTTTGATTACCATTCCATTGACCATAACCTTTTGAAACTTGATATTCTCGGACATGATGATCCTACGATGATTCGTACATTGGAAGACTATATTACTTCCGATGCAATGGAAAATGAATACAATGAGGAGCATCCTTTCGTTGCAACGGAGATTCCGCTGGATGACAAGAAAGTGATCGAACTATTCCATGGTACAGAAATTCTTGGGATCAAACCGGAAGATATTGACGGCTGTAAGCTTGGCTGTCTTGGAATTCCAGAGTTTGGTACAGATTTCGTTATCCAGATGGTGCAGGATACAAAACCTCAGACGTTATCAGATCTGATCCGAATTTCCGGTCTGTCACATGGAACGAACGTGTGGCTCGGAAATGCACAGGAACTTGTAAAATCCGGAAAAGCAACCATTTCTACGGCAATCTGTACCCGTGACGATATCATGATCTATCTGATCAACAAAGGAGTGGAAAGTGCACTGGCCTTTACAATTATGGAGAGTGTGCGTAAAGGAAAAGGATTGAAACCGGAGTGGGAAGAAGCGATGAAAGCCCAGGATGTACCGGACTGGTATATATGGTCCTGTAAGAAGATCAGCTACATGTTCCCAAAGGCTCATGCGGCAGCCTATGTTATGATGGCTTATCGTATCGCTTACTGTAAGATCAATTATCCGCTTGCTTATTATGGAGCATATTTTGGAATCCGTGCGGATGCATTTTCTTATGCGATCATGTGTCAGGGCAAGGATAAACTGAATTATTACATGAAAGATTATAAAAAACGAAGTGATACTCTGACGAAAAAAGAACAGGATGTCATGAAGGATATGAAGATTGTCCAGGAAATGTACGCACGAGGACTGGAGTTTATGCCGATTGATATTTACCGGGCGAAGGCGAAGATGTTTCAGATCATTGACGGAAAACTGATGCCGTCTCTTGCCAGCATCGAAGGAATGGGAGATAAGGCGGCGGAGGCTGTGGAAGAAGCTTCAAAAGACGGTCCATATCTCTCACTGGATGATTTCCGTCAGAGGACAAAAGTAAGTAAGACAGTGATCGATTTGATGGCAGAACTGGGATTATTTGGGAATCTTCCACAGAGTAATCAGCTTTCCTTGTTTGATTTTTCGTAGGAAATGCGCTAGACGGATGTAAAGTGCTGTGCTATAATGACTACAACGCTTTGACGTGGTAAAGCTTTAATGGAGGAAGAGATAATGTACGATTTCGATGAGATTATGAACACAGACCCAGAGATAGCAGATGCAATAAAAGCAGAGATGGAGAGACAGAACTCCCATATCGAGCTGATCGCCTCTGAGAACTGGGTGAGCAAAGCAGTCATGGCAGCTATGGGAAGCCCTCTGACTAATAAGTATGCAGAAGGATATCCGGGAAAGAGATATTATGGTGGATGTCAGTGTGTAGATGTAGTAGAAGACCTTGCAAGAGAAAGAGCAAAGAAACTGTTTGGATGTGAGTATGTTAATGTGCAGCCACATTCAGGAGCACAGGCGAACATGGCAGTTATGTTTGCCATGCTTGAGCCGGGAGATAAGATCATGGGAATGAACCTTGATCATGGCGGACATCTGACACACGGTTCACCGGTTAATATGTCCGGTAAATATTTTGATGTAGCACATTACGGAGTGAATGCAGACGGTATGATCGACTATGATGAAGTGCTTCGTATTGCGAAGGAACATAAACCGAAACTGATCGTTGCCGGTGCAAGTGCTTATGCAAGAACGATTGATTTCAAACGTTTCCGTGAGATTGCGGATGAGGTGGGAGCATATCTGATGGTAGATATCGCACACATCGCAGGACTTGTTGCTACAGGACTTCATCCAAGTCCGATTCCGTATGCGCATGTGACAACAACAACAACACATAAGACACTTCGTGGACCAAGAGGTGGAATGATCATGTGCAGCGAAGAGATGAATAAGAAATTCAATTTCAACAAAGCTGTATTCCCGGGAATTCAGGGAGGTCCGCTGATGCATGTGATCGCCGGTAAGGCAGTTTGCTTCAAGGAAGCACTTGAGCCTGAGTATAAAACATATATGGAGCAGGTTGTTAAAAATGCGAAAGCACTCTGCAACGGTTTGAAAGCACGCGGAGTGAAGATCGTTTCCGGAGATACAGATAACCATCTGATGCTTGTAGACCTGTCGGGAACAGAGACAAGCGGAAAAGAGCTGGAGAAGCGTCTGGATGATGCTCATGTAACAGCGAACAAGAATACAATTCCGAATGATCCTCGTTCACCGTTTGTAACAAGTGGTGTAAGACTTGGAACACCGGCGGTTACAACACGTGGAATGAAAGAAGATGATATGGATAAGATCGCAGAGATTATTGCAATGGTAATCGAAAGTGAAGAGAATGTAGAAAAAGCAAAAGCAATGGTTGCTGAGCTGACTGCAAAATATCCACTTTGTTAATAAAATAATTATATCCGGCAAAACTGCATTTCTCGTGTAAGCGTAATGTAGATTGCCGGGGTTGTGCAACAAAAAAAGAGCTTAAAAAGCTCTTTTTTGTTAATCGAATTTCTGTATTACTTTTAAAAATTAAATACGGTCTATTTATTAATTAAAAGGTACATAAAGTCTTGATTAAAGTTTCACTACGTTAACAGCCTGAGGTCCTTTAGCGCCTTCTGTTACTTCGAACTCAACAGCCTGGCCCTCTTCGAGAGATTTGAATCCATCCATTACAAGTCCTGAATAATGAACAAAAATGTCATTGCCTTCAGCGTCAGAGATAAATCCGTAACCCTTCTGGTTATTAAACCATTTTACTGTACCTGTCATTGTGTTGCCCTCCATTAAAAGAATATAAGTTGTTAAATCATCACAGTTTACAATGCGCTGAAAACTGTAATATTGTGTCAGTATAAATTCATAGTGACACTTTGTCTATTGTAGCATGTTTAACAAAGAAAGTCAAATGTAAACTTTTCTATTTTGTAGAAAACGACAAAATGTTACTGCTCACACGAGAGTGAACAGTAACACAAATACATATAATGATATGAAAACGTAAGGCGCAATATCTCACAAGAGTAGAAAAAGAAAAATAAAGAAAGGATGCTGATTGAAAAAAGAATGGAAGTATTATATAATTTAACCAATGTCTATGAAATATTTTATTTCAAGGAGGATTTGTGTATATGATAACGATTGAAGGAAAAAGCGTATTTGGTGGAGTATCCATTGGAAAGCTGATGTTCTATAAGAGAAACGAAAAGGTGATCAGAAGAACACATGTGGATGACGTGGATGCGGAATGGAAGAGATTCGAAGAGGCTAAGAACACAGCAATCGACCAGCTGAAAGACCTTTACAACAAAGCCATTGAAGATGTAGGTGAGGCCAACGCCATGATCTTTGAGATTCACCAGATGATGCTTGATGATCTGGATTATCTGGAATCTATTGAAGGAATTATCCGTACACAGAGTGTGAATGCAGAGTATGCTGTTTCAACAACAGCTGATAACTTTGCACAGATGTTTGCATCTATGGATGATGCATATATGCAGGGACGTGCAGCCGACGTGAAGGACGTTTCCGAGCGTGTGCTTGATATTCTCTGCGGAGTGAGCAACGGAACACGTGAGATGACAGAACCTTGTATTGTTGCAGCAGACGATCTTGCACCAAGTGAGACAGTACAGCTCGATAAAGAGAAAGTGCTTGGATTTGCTACAATGTATGGTTCTTCTAACTCTCATACAGCGATCCTTGCAAGAACAATGAATATTCCGGCTGTAATCGGAATGGGGGAAGCGCTCAATCCGAAGTACGATGGAGAGATGGCTATCATTGATGGATTTACAGGAACAATCTATGTGGATCCGGATGAAGAGACACTTGCAAAGATGCAGGAGAAGCGTGCGAAAGACCTTGAGCAGAAAGAACTTCTGAACCAGCTCAAAGGAAAAGAGAATGTGACAAAGAGCGGACAGAAAATCAACGTTTATGCGAACATTGGTAACGTATCTGATCTTGGTGCAGTACTTAAGAATGATGCAGGCGGAGTAGGTCTGTTCAGAAGTGAGTTCCTTTATCTTGAGAACAGTACTTATCCGACAGAAGAACAGCAGTTTGCAGCTTACAAACAGGTTGTAGAAAGCATGGCAGGAAAGAAAGTCATCATTCGTACACTTGACATTGGAGCAGACAAGCAGGTTGATTACTTCAATCTTGCGAAAGAAGAGAACCCGGCACTGGGATACAGAGCAATTCGTATTTGTCTGACAAGACCGGAGATCTTCAAGACTCAGCTTCGTGCACTTTACCGTGCATCCGTATATGGAAATCTTTCCATTATGTTCCCGATGATTATTTCTGTAAAAGAAGTTCGTAAGATCAAAGAGATCATCGAAGAAGTGAAGGCAGAGTTGAGAGAAGAAGGACTTCCATTCAAGGAAGACGTAGAACTTGGTATTATGATCGAGACTCCGGCATCAGTTATGATGAGCCGCGAACTTGCAAAAGAAGTTGATTTCTTCAGTGTTGGAACAAATGATCTGACACAGTATACGCTGGCGATTGACCGTCAGAACCTTGCGCTGGATGAGTTCTATGATCCACATCATCCGGCAGTACTTGCTATGATCAAGATGGCAGCAGATAATGCACACGCAGAAGGAAAATGGATCGGAATCTGTGGAGAACTTGGAGCAGACCTTGAACTGACAGAAGAGTTCCTGAAGATGGGACTTGATGAATTGTCTGTATCTCCGGCGATGGTACTGCCACTTAGAAAGAAGATTCGCGAGTGTGAGTAATTTGTGTTTTTGAGGGGATTCGTATGGGGAAATGAGCACTTTATAGAATGGTCGCAAGACCAGTCCTGCTATTACCACGAGCACCGGCTCGCTCTACCTCATCCCTTTGAAAGTATGTAAGAAGACGGACATTTATCGACTGAGATACTTAGCGTATTCAAAAACGAAAGGGGGCGGATTTTTTGGAGAGGGAGATTTTTTTGTGGCTGGGGCTTATGGTGGTGTTTTTGATTATTGAGCTTGCCACGGTTGGTCTGACTTCAATCTGGTTTTCGGGCGGTGCGCTGGCGGCGTTGTTAGTTTCGCTTGCCGGAGCTGGAATGGTGATACAGATTGCTGTATTCGTAGTTATTTCAGCAGTGCTTGTGATCTTTACCAGGCCCTTTGCAGCGAAGTATGTTAATGCGCATCATGTGAAGACGAATTGTGATGAATTGATTGGAAGTGTTGTTAAGGTGACAGAGACAGTTGATAATTTTGCACAGACCGGTACTGCAATTGCACAGGGGAAGGAATGGACTGCACGGTGCAAGTCAGACAAAGACAGAATTGAGAAAGATTCGCTTGCCAAAGTAGCAGCAATTTCCGGAGTGAAACTGATTTTAGAGAAATGTGAGGAGGAAGAGCTATGATATTTGGACTTATTATTTGGATGATCATTATTATGATCGTGGTGTGGCTTCTTGTGTCAAATATCCGTATCGTTCCGCAGGCGCATGCGTATGTTGTGGAGCGACTTGGCGGATACAAGGAGACATGGGGCGTAGGATTACATTTTAAAGTGCCGATCCTTGACCGTGTGGCAAAAAGAGTTTCCTTGAAAGAACAGGTTGTTGATTTTGAACCACAGGCAGTGATCACGAAGGATAATGTTACCATGCAGATCGATACGGTTGTATTCTATCAGATCACTGACCCGAAGAAGTATGCATACGGAGTAGAAAGTCCGATTGCGGCAATCGAGAATCTGACAGCAACAACACTTCGTAATATCATCGGAGATCTGGAATTAGATGAGACACTGACTTCCCGTGAGACGATCAACTCCAAGATGCGTACGATCCTTGATATTGCAACAGATGAGTGGGGAATCAAGGTGAATCGTGTTGAACTGAAGAATATCATGCCACCGAAGGCAATCCAGGATGCGATGGAGAAGCAGATGAAAGCAGAGCGTGAACGCCGTGAAGCAATCCTGCGTGCAGAAGGAGAGAAGAAGTCTACGATTCTTGTTGCAGAAGGAGAAAAGGAATCTGTGATCCTGGAGGCAGAGGCATCTAAGCAGGCAGCAATCCTGAAAGCAGAAGCTGAAAAACAGAAACGGATCAAAGAAGCAGAGGGACAGGCAGAAGCGATACGTTCTGTACAGAAGGCTACAGCAGAAGGTATCGAGTATATTAAGAATGCCGGAGCAGATGATGTTGTTCTTACATTAAAGAGTCTGGAGGCATTTGCCAAGGCGGCAGACGGAAAAGCGACGAAGATCATCATTCCTTCAGAGATTCAGGGAATTGCAGGACTTACGAAAACAATTGCAGAAGTTGCCCATACAGAAACAAGCGTTGCAAAAGAAAAAGAAGTAAAGTAAAATAAAAGATGTATTTCACGTGCCAATCTGTCAAAAGATTGGCACAATGTGTTTTACAACGATAATATTTTGGAGTGCAAATGAAATGGAAACAGAGAAAATCATCAGGTTATCGGTTCGGAATCTGGTTGAATTCATATTAAAAGAAGGTGACATTGATAACAGGATTTCAGGTACGCTGGATAAAGATGCGATGCTGATGGGAGGACGCCTTCACCGAAAGATCCAGCGTATGATGGGCTCAAACTATCAGGCAGAAGTTTCCTTAAAACTGCAGCTTCCGTGTGACGGATTCCAATTAAAACTGGAAGGACGTGCGGATGGAATTCTCCTTGAATCAGAAAAAACAATAATAGATGAGATCAAAGGCGTTGTGCGTTCCCTTGATCGAGTGGAGCATCCTGTGCCGGTTCATCTTGCTCAGGCAAAATGTTACGCATATATTTATGCCAGACAGCAAGGATTAAAGCAGATCAGTGTTCAGATGACCTATTGTAATCTAGATACGGAAGATGTGAAAAGATTTCGGGAAGAGTATACATTTGAAGAATTAGAAAAATGGTTTCTTGATTTGGTTCATCAGTATGAACGTTGGGCAAAACTGCAGATTGAGTGGGAAAAGAGAAGAGATGCTTCGATTCATCAGACCGAATTTCCATTCGCATATAGAGAAGGGCAGTTTGACCTGGCAGCTTCCGTATATCGTACAATTTATCACAAGAAGAAATTATTTATCCAGGCCTCAACAGGAACCGGAAAGACGATGGCAGTATTGTATCCGGCGGTGAAAGCAATCGGAGAAGGATTGGGGGATAAATTATTCTATCTGACAGCAAAGACGATCACAAGAACCGTGGCGGAGCAGGCATTTTCTATTCTTGAAGAAAAAGGTCTTGCTTTTCGTTCAATTACATTGACTGCGAAAGAGAAGATCTGTTTTTGTGAGGAGACAGAATGCAATCCGGATGCTTGTCCTTATGCGAAAGGTCATTTTGACCGGGTGAATGATGCAGTTTATGACATGTTAGAAAAACAAAAGAAGCTGACACGGGAATCAATTGAAAGACAGGCAGAAGATTTTCATGTATGTCCGTTTGAACTATCTCTTGATCTGTCAGAATGGGCGGATGGGGTGATCTGTGATTATAATTATGTGTTCGATCCGACGGCACATTTGAAACGATTTTTTGCAGACAATGTCAGCGGAGATTATTTGTTTCTGATCGATGAAGCACACAACCTCGTGGAACGTGGACGGGACATGTACAGTGCTTCTATCTATAAAGAAGATATTCTGGAGGTGAAAAACCTGCTGAAGGATCGAGATAAAAAACTTGTGAAGAGTCTGGAATCTGTCAATAAACTGATGCTTGAGATGAAACGCGAGTGCGAGAATTATCGGTTGGTGGAAAGTGTTTCTCCATTTGCAGTAAAACTGATGAATCTTCTGACTCAAATGGAAAGATATCTTGAAGAAGAACGGAATGCAGGACATGCAGAGCAGCCGGATGCGTTTATGGAACTCTTTTTCCAAGTAAGGCAGTTTTTGGAAATTCATGAACTGTTGGATGAAAATTATATACAGTATACAGAACTGGAAGGAAACGGAAGATTCAAAATAAAGTTGTTCTGTGTAAATCCGGCGGAGAATCTGAATCATTATTTAAAACTTGGGAATTCCACAATATTTTTCTCGGCAACATTGCTTCCGATCGATTACTATAAACAATTACTATCTGTTGAGAAGGATGATTATGCAGTTTATGCTGAATCTAAGTTCCCGCAGAAGAACAGGAAAATTCTGATCGGAAGTGAAGCAAGCACAAAATATACACAAAGAGGTACAGAAATGTATCGCAAAATTGCCGAGTATCTGAGAATCACAGTGGATGGAAAGAATGGAAACTACATTGCATTTTTCCCTTCCTATCAGTTTATGGAGGATGTTTTGGAAGAGTTTGAAAAACGGTCATCCGGAGTAGAACTGGTAATTCAATCGCAATTTATGTCAGAAAATCAGAGAGAAGAATTCTTGGAAATGTTTGAAGAAGAAAGAGATCATCCGATGCTTGGATTTTGTGTGATGGGTGGTGTATTTTCAGAAGGAATCGATCTTACACATGACAGATTGATCGGAGTGATCGTTGTCGGAACAGGAATTCCACAGGTATGTAATGACAGAGAAATCGTGAAAAATTATTTTGATCAGAGAGGGATGCGAGGATTTGATTATGCGTACCTTTATCCCGGAATGAATAAAGTACTTCAGTCCGCAGGAGAGTGATCCGTACCGAAGACGACAGAGGAATTATCCTTTTACTTGATGATCGATTTCAGAATCGGCAGTATCAGCAGCTTTTTCCGAGAGAGTGGAAAGAGTATGAAGTATGTGGGCGGAAAGAGATAAAAGAAAAGATGGAAGAATTCTGGAAAAATCGATAGATAAAAAATGAGAACCGTTATTGAATGCGGAAACAGTAAAATAGTTACTGCGTTGTGTCATGTAACGATTCTCATTATTTTTCAGGAGTTGCTATCCTGATTACTGTTCTTCAAAATAGTTCAAAAATTCCTGTGCAGGCTTAGCCAAAGGAAGCTGCTCATTATAAGCAATTACAAGAGAACGCTCCGGCATCTCTTCTTCCATATCCAGCTTGAAGATATCATCCTTGTTCTCGGAAAGACAATAATCCGGAATAAATGCAATTCCAAGTCCAATTCTTGCAAGATCGATCAGAAGATCATTGCTTGTAAGTTCGATCTCAGGAACGAGATCAAGCTGATGCTGCTGGAACAGGCGATGAAGAAACTCGTTTGTCGTACTGTTCTTATCCAGCATCAGGATCGGATAGTGGAGCAGATCGGCAAGTGTAAGTTTCTTTTCCCTTAATTCAGGATAATTGTTTCCGGCAATGAAAACATCATGGAAATTCTTGATCTTCATAGAGGCGGAAATATTGTTGAGCGCTGCGTTCGGATAATTGACAACAATCAAATCCACCAGTCCGTTCTTTAAAAGCTCTGTACATCTTAAAGAAGTCTGGTTGATAACTTTAATATGTACATTTGGGAAAGTCTTATGGAATTTCTCAAGGTATGGAACAAGGAAATATCTGCAGATCGTGTCACTTGCACCGATGCGGATCTGCCCACCGGTAGAAGCGGCATCTAAAAGCTGAGCCTCACCTTTCTGGATCAGATTCATGGCCGGTTCAATGTGGCGCAGGAGAATCTCTCCTTCCGGTGTGAGCTGGACTTTCTTTGTGCTTCGGATAAAAAGCGTCTGATCCAGTTTCCGTTCGAGTGTTTTGATCGACTGGCTGACAGCAGACTGTGAAATAAACAGCTGCTTGGATGCCTCTGAGAAATTCAATGTGGTGGCGACGTGATAAAATACTTTGTATAATTCGTAGTTTATATCCATCATTTTATTAGACCTCCTAATAAATATTCATCTTATTATAAGATAAATAAAGGGAAAATACAACAGAATAAAAAAATCCGTTGCACAAAAGATAAAAAAGTAGAATAAATATTGCTGACTCCGAGAAAGATACGAGAAAACGACAATCAATTAGTGGTGCTTATCAGATTGTTTAATTTTATTAATTATACTAATGAAGAAAACTATGGTAGGATAAAAATAGATAATGTAAAGAAGGTAGTACCGTGTCTTGAACACGTAATACAGAAAGAGGAGATTATATATGAGTAATGTAAAGCGCGTATATGTAGAAAAGAAACCGGAGTTTGCTGTTGCAGCGAAGGGCCTCAGACATGAGATCCGTCATTATCTTGGACTTCAGGATGTGACAAATGTACGAGTTCTGATTCGTTACGACGCAGAGAATATTTCAGAAGAAACATTTGAAAAGGCATGCAATGGTGTGTTCGCAGAGCCGCCGGTAGATTTCCTTTATAAAGAAGAATTCCCGAAAAATGAAACAGATAAATGTTTTTCCGTAGAGTTCCTTCCGGGACAGTTCGACCAGAGAGCGGATTCTGCAGAGCAGTGTATCCGTTTTATTAAAGAAGATGAAACTCCTGTAATCCGTACAGCAGTTACATATGTAATTGAAGGCGGAGTTTCAGACGAAGAACTGCAGGCAATTAAGAATCACTGCATCAACCCGGTAGATTCCAGAGAAGCTGCAGCAGAGAAACCGGAGACACTGGTGACAGTATTTGATGAGCCGGCAGATGTAAAGATTTTTGACGGTTTTAAAGATATGCCGGAAGCAGAATTGAAAGAGTTATATGATTCTCTTGGATTGGCAATGACATTTAAAGATTTCCTGCATATCCAGAACTATTATGCAGGAGAAGAGCACAGAGATCCGACGATGACAGAGATCCGTGTTCTTGATACATACTGGTCAGATCACTGCCGTCATACAACATTCTCTACAGAATTAAAAGATGTGAAGTTTGATGAAGGCGACTACAAAGAGACAATCGAAGCAACATATAAAGAATATTTGAAAGATCACAGCGAGATTTTCAAAGGAAGAGAAGATAAATTTGTCTGCCTTATGGACCTTGCACTGATGGCTATGCGCCGCCTGAAAAAGGAAGGAAAGCTTGCTGATCAGGAAGAGTCTGATGAGATCAATGCATGTAGTATCGTAGTTCCGATCAAGGTTGACGGAGTAGAAGAAGAGTGGCTGATCAACTTCAAGAATGAGACACATAACCATCCGACGGAGATCGAACCATTTGGTGGAGCTGCAACATGTCTTGGAGGAGCGATCCGTGACCCACTGTCAGGACGTACTTATGTATACCAGGCAATGCGTGTAACAGGCGCTGCTGATCCGACTGTATCCGCAGATGCAACTTTGAAAGGAAAACTTCCTCAGAAGAAACTTGTGCGTGAAGCTGCACATGGATACAGTTCTTATGGTAACCAGATCGGTCTTGCTACAGGACTTGTAAAAGAGATTTATCATCCGGATTATGTTGCAAAACGTATGGAGATCGGTGCTGTACTTGGAGCAGCTCCAAGACGCGCGGTTATCCGTGAGAACTCCGACCCGGGAGATATCATCATCCTTCTCGGTGGACGTACAGGTCGTGATGGTTGCGGTGGAGCAACAGGTTCTTCTAAGGTTCATACAGAAGAGTCTATCGAGACTTGTGGTGCAGAAGTTCAGAAAGGAAATGCGCCGACAGAGCGTAAGATCCAGAGATTATTCCGTAGAGAAGAAGTCAGCCATCTGATTAAGAAATGTAATGACTTCGGTGCAGGCGGTGTATCTGTAGCAATCGGAGAACTTGCAGACGGGCTTCGTGTTGAACTTGATAAAGTACCGAAGAAATATGCAGGACTTGACGGAACAGAAATCGCAATCTCTGAGTCTCAGGAAAGAATGGCAGTTGTTGTAGACCCGAAAGATGTAGATGAATTCATGGGATATGCGAAGGAAGAAAACTTAGAGGCAACAGTTGCAGCAGTAGTAACAGAGGAGCCAAGACTTGTACTTGTATGGAGAGGAAAAGAAATCGTAAATCTCTCCCGTGCATTCCTTGATACAAACGGTGCTCACCAGGAGACAAATGTTGAGGTTGAGATCCCATCTAAGAAGGACAGCCTTTTTGTAAAGAAAGAAGTAGGAAATGTAAAAGAGACATGGCTTTCTATGCTCTCTGATCTGAACGTATGCTCTCAGAAAGGACTTGTTGAGATGTTCGACGGTTCTATCGGAGCAGGATCCGTATTTATGCCACATGGTGGAAAATACCAGATGACAGAGACACAGGCAATGGTAGCGAAAGTACCTGTTTTGAACGGAACAACAGACAGTGTATCTATGATGAGTTACGGATTTGATCCATATCTGTCAAGCTGGAGCCCATACCACGGAGCTGTTTATGCAGTGACAGAGTCAATTGCTAAGATCGTGGCAGCAGGTGGAGATTATAGAAAGATCCGCTTCACATTCCAGGAGTACTTCCGCAGAATGACAGAGGATCCAAAGAGATGGAGCCAGCCATTTGCAGCACTTCTCGGAGCTTATGCAGCACAGATTGGTTTCGGACTTCCGTCTATCGGAGGAAAAGACAGTATGTCAGGAACATTCCAGGATATCGATGTACCTCCGACACTTGTATCCTTTGCTGTTGATATGGCTCTTGAGCAGGATATTATTACACCTGAACTTAAGAAAGCTGGAAATAAACTTGTATGGCTCAAGATCGAAAGAGACGAGAATGATCTTCCGGTTTACGATGCAGTAATGGATCAGTACGGTAAATTCATGGAAGATGTACAGAACGGAAAAATTGTATCTGCATATGCACTGGATCGTCATGGAGTTGCGGCAGCAGTCAGCAAGATGGCATTTGGTAACCGCATGGGTGCCAAAATCGAGCACAATGTAGATAAGAGAGATCTGTTTGCTCCTGCATTTGGAGATATTATCGCAGAGGTCGAAGACGGAAAGGTTGGAGAACTCGCAATTACTTATACAGAAATCGGTGAAGTAACAGAAGAGCCTGTACTTGTTTACGGCGATGTGAAGATCGCACTTGCAGACGCACAGGATGCATGGACAGGAACACTTGAGAAAGTATTTGCTACAAAATCAGCAGCAGATTCTGATGCCAAGGTTGAAGAGAAGCTCTTCAATACATCCGATATCCATATTTGCAGCCATAAGATTGGACAGCCTACAGTATTTATCCCGGTATTCCCAGGAACAAACTGTGAGTATGACAGTGCCAGTGCATTTGAGAGAGCAGGTGCTAAGGTTATTACAAAAGTATTCCGTAACCTTGATGCAGAAGACATCCGTGGATCAGTAGACGAGTTCGAGAAAGCAATCGGACAGGCTCAGATGATCATGTTCCCAGGTGGATTCAGTGCCGGTGATGAGCCGGATGGTTCAGCTAAATTCTTTGCAACTGCATTCCAGAATGCGAAGATCAAAGAAGCTGTTGAAAAACTTCTGAATGAGAGAGACGGACTTGCACTTGGTATCTGTAACGGATTCCAGGCTCTGATCAAGCTCGGACTTGTACCATACGGAAAAATCGTTGGACAGACAGATGATGCTCCGACACTGACATACAATACAATCGGACGTCATATCTCTAAGATGGTTTATACAAAGGTTGTTACAAACAAATCCCCATGGCTTCAGGGAGCACAGCTTGGCGGAGTTTATACAAACCCGGCATCTCATGGTGAAGGAAGATTTGTTGCAAGCGAAGAGTGGCTTGATAAGCTGTTCGCTAACGGACAGGTGGCAACACAGTACTGTGATCCGGAAGGAAATATCAGCATGAACGAAGAGTGGAACGTGAACGGATCTTACCGTGCAATCGAGGGTATCACAAGCCCGGATGGACGTGTCCTTGGTAAGATGGCTCACTCAGAGAGACGTGGAGATCATGTTGCTATCAATATCTATGGAGAGCAGGATCTTAAGATTTTCGAGTCAGGTGTAAAATACTTTAAATAAAATGGTAACTGTACACCGACGAAATGCGTAGCATTTTGGAGGTTGGCTCTGAACAGTTACAATAAAATATAAAATAAAATAAAAAAGTTGTTGACATCTGATAGGTGTTAAGTATATAATAATCAAGTCGGTTGCGACAAAGCATAAGTGGAAGCCGCAGCCGACATATGAATATGGGATCTTAGCTCAGCTGGGAGAGCATCTGCCTTACAAGCAGAGGGTCACAGGTTCGAGCCCTGTAGGTCCCATATCTAATTAAATATGGCGGGATAGCTCAGTTGGCTAGAGCACACGGTTCATACCCGTGGTGTCGCTGGTTCAAATCCAGTTCCCGCTACTTATATGGGATCTTAGCTCAGCTGGGAGAGCATCTGCCTTACAAGCAGAGGGTCACAGGTTCGAGCCCTGTAGGTCCCATATACTAATTAAATATGGCGGGATAGCTCAGTTGGCTAGAGCACACGGTTCATACCCGTGGTGTCGCTGGTTCAAATCCAGTTCCCGCTACTATGACGAAGACTGCGTGCTTAAGAAATTAGTACGCAGTCTTTTTTACGCAAATTTACTGGTTACTGCTTATATCAAGCAAAGAAATAATAGTATTAAGGAGCAACTTGTGGTAATATAACAGATAATGATATAGAAAAAAGTTGTTGTCTTTCGTTTATATTTTAAAACGTGGCCAATAACAGAAATACGGAGGAAACAAGATGAATAAGAAAAGCGGATATGCGCTCAGAATAGTACTTGGAGGTTATCTTACCTACCTGGGGATCAGAATCTTAAGTGAGATGATCCAGCAGCGTCCTAGCAATATGACACTTATGTCAGTACTGGCAGTTGTATTTATCCTGGTTGGAGTTGCTTATGCAGGGAATGCCATCTGCAAAACGTTTGAAATTGATATCAAAAAGCAGATTGCGAAGATGATAGCAAAGAGAAAAGCGGAGCAGAAACGAAAAGCAGAAGAAGCGGCAGCGGCGAAGGAAATGTCACAGGTAACAGAGAGCGCAACGACAGAAGTATCGGAAGACGAAAAAGTATCAGACAATACAATGCCGACAATGCTTTCAGAAGAAGACAGGAAGAAGCTGGAAGACGCAGTGTCTAAGGCAGATTCCGAGGAAAAAACAATGCAAGACAGCAAGGCTGAAGCTATAGAAAAAACAGCAGATTCAGATTCAACAGAAAACGAAGCAGCGGAAAAAGCAGTATCAGAAGAAAAAGTAGAATCGGTAGAAAAACCGGTGACTACAACAGAATCAGAGGAAACACCGGACGAAGAAATAAAAGCTGAAGGAACACCAGTTGAAGAAACTCCAGCTCAGGAAGAAGAACTGACAGACACAAGAGTGGTAGATATTTTTGCAGAACTGAATGAAGAACCTGTTTCAGAAGATGCTGAAAATGATTTTGAGGAGAAATAATTATGCGTGTAGGTATGGGATATGATGTTCATAAGTTAGTTGAAGGAAGAAAACTGATCCTGGGTGGAGTTGAGATTCCTTACGAGAAAGGTCTCTTAGGACATTCAGATGCGGATGTTATGCTGCATGCCGTAATGGATGCACTGCTTGGAGCAGCAGCACTTGGAGACATTGGCCTTCATTTTCCGGATACAGATCCAAAATATAAGGGCGCATCCAGTATAAAACTGCTCGAGCACGTAGGCGGACTTTTGGAAGAGAATGGATATGTGATCGAGAATATTGATGCAACGATCATTGCGCAGCGTCCAAAGATGCGTCCGCATATTGATCAGATGCGGGAAAACATGGCGAAAGCGCTTAAAATTGACGTTGATCAGATCAATGTAAAGGCTACAACAGAAGAGGGCCTTGGCTTTACCGGAAGCGGCGAAGGAATCTCATCTCAGGCGATCTGTGCGATTGAAAAATTTACGAATTACAGTAGCGTGGATGTGATGGAGAAGCCTGCAGGATGTGGTGGATGCTGTGCGGGAAAATAAGATGAAGATTCGAAAGCTGGATCAATCAGAGCATTGGAAAACAAGGAGCTTGTGGGAACAGGTATTTTCAGAAGACAGTCAGGAATTTGTTGATTATTACTATTATATCAAGACAAAAGACAATACGATTTATGTAATAGAGGAAGACGATGAGATACGTGCGATGCTGCAGCTGAACCCTTATCAGGTAAAGTTACAGGAAAGTGTCGTCCCATCGGATTATATCGTGGGAGTTGCCACGCAGGCAGAATATAGAGGCAGAGGATATATGAGAAATCTTCTGATTCATGCATTACAGGATCAGTATTCGCAGAAGATGCCATTTACCTTCCTGATGCCGGCGGCAGAAGCAATCTATCATCCTTATGATTTCCGATTTGTTTATGAACAGAAACAAATCGAGCTTGATGAAGCATTTTTTTCTGCAAGAAAAGAATATAAAAATGATAAATATAGAAATATATCACAAGAGCGGATTGTAGACCGTGATGCAAGATTTATGGATGCAGGGAAGATGGCGGTATTTGTTGAAGAGAATTTTTCGGATTGCTGGAATGTTATTGCTTTAAGAAATGCACAATATTATCAGACACAGATTCTCGAACAACAGAGCGAGTTTGGCGGGATGCGGCTTGTCTTTGAAGAAGAGAAGCTGGTCTGTATCTATGCATATGCGAAAGAAGAGGGGCTCGAGATCAGGGAACCACTTTATCTGGAAGGGAAAGAAGATCTCTTCTGGGCGTCGGTGGATGGTCTTAGAGAACCGGAAGAAAAGGTTTCGGTTTATGGGCTTAAGGAAGCACCTGACTGGCTAGATGATGAAACGTCTGCATATAAAGAAAAACCGCTTATTATGATCAGGATCGTTCATTTACAGGAACTATTTTCTAAAATGAAAATCCCGTCAGAATGTGAGATCCATTGCTCTTTTGCGGTGATCGATCCGATTCTTCATAAGAACAGCAGGATCTGGAAACTCAGTAGCTCAAAAGGAGAAGAAAGCCTGAGCGTGTCTGAAACGGAAGATTCACAGGGAGTACTTTCCATTGTAGCATTGACGGAAATATTGTTTGGATACAAAACTCCTGAAGAAATACGTGCAGAGGAAAACGTAATTCTTACAGAAGAACTAGAGGAAGAACTGAGGAAACTTCAGAACTTCTGTCCAATATTTTTGAATGAGATTGTCTGAACAGTTATGTAAAACATTAAAATGAAGTTGATCGGCAGAGATAATAGTTGACAAAAAATGATTTTTTGCATAAGATAATAGAGATATTGAAAACAATAAATATTGGCAATAGAATTGAGAAAGACAAAGAACGGGAAGAGTAACAGAGATTTGGACTCATAGAGAGAAGGTGTCACCGGCTGAAAGCACCTTTGAGAGAAGAAACTGTGAAGTGCCCCCGGGAGTCGATCCTGTGAATGGAGTAGCAGGATACGTCAGGCACACGTTACGTGCGTGAAAGTGAAAGAAGTATAACTTCTTTTATTAGAGTGGAACCGCGGATAGAACTTCGTCTCTAGATTGAGACGAAGTTTTTTGTATATTCGAAAAGTGATTGCCTAATATACAAAAAACGTTCCGCTTAGGGTGTTAAGTGCATTCTTGAATCAGAAAGGAATGATAAATATGGGAATGATATCTTATGTCAAACAGGAGATCGAGGTGATCCGAGAGCGAGATCCTGCGATCAAATCAAACATGGAAGTATTTTTGTACCCAAGCTTTAAAGTAATCTTAAGCTACAGAGTGGCGCATAAGCTTTACCTGAAAAAGCATTATTTTTGGGCACGCTGGATTTCTCAGAGAGCAGCGCGTAAGACAGGGATTGAGATCCATCCGGGTGCAACAATTGGAAAGGGACTTTTTATCGATCATGGAACAGGTGTGATCATCGGAGAAACTACGATCATCGGAGATAATGTAACACTGTATCAGGGGGTTACGCTTGGCGGTACCGGAAAAGAACAGGGAAAACGTCATCCAACGTTGAAAGATAATGTTATGGTGAGCGCCGGCGCAAAGATCCTGGGTTCTTTTACAATCGGAGAAAATTCTAAGATCGGAGCTGGTTCTGTAGTACTTGAAGAGGTTCCACCGAACTGTACAGTTGTCGGTGTGCCGGGACGAATCGTCCGCATGGACAACAAGAAAGTCCCAAGAAGTGATATGGATCAGGTACATTTACCGGACCCGGTACTTACAGATATTCGAGAACTGCAGGAAGAGAATATAAAACTTCACAAACGTTTGGATCTATGATAAAATATATGCGATGTGTGGAGAAAGAAAATAAGGAGAGTAAGAACGATGAAGATTTATAATACAATGTCAAAAAGAAAAGAAGAGTTTGTTCCTCTAGAGGAAGGAAAAGTAAAGATGTATGTATGCGGTCCGACTGTATATAATTACATCCATATTGGAAATGCAAGACCAATGATCGTGTTTGATACTGTCCGCAGATATTTTGAATACAAGAATTATGATGTGAATTATGTATCTAACTTTACGGATGTCGATGACAAGATCATTAAGAAAGCAAACGAAGAAGGCGTTACAGCAGAAGAAATCTCACAGCGTTACATTGCAGAGTGCAAGAAAGATATGGACGGCATGAATATTGAGCCGGCAACAAAGAATCCGCTTGCAACAGAAGAGATTGACGGTATGATCAGCATGATTGAGACACTGATTGAGAAAGGCTACGCATACGAGAAGAACGGAACTGTATATTACCGTACAAGAAAGTTCAAAGATTATGGTAAATTATCCCATAAGAACCTTGATGATCTTCAGTCAGGCGGACGTACCCTTCTTGTAAGCGGTGAGGATGAGAAAGAAGATTCTCTGGATTTTGTTCTCTGGAAGCCGAAAAAAGAAGGCGAGCCTGCATGGGTTTCTCCATGGGGTGAGGGACGTCCGGGATGGCACATTGAGTGTTCAGAGATGTCCAAGAAATATCTTGGTGAGCAGATCGATATTCATGCAGGTGGGGAAGACCTGATCTTTCCACATCATGAAAATGAAATTGCGCAGAGTGAAGCAGCGAACGGAAAAGAGTTCTCCAGATACTGGATGCATAACGGGTTCCTGAACATTGATAACCGTAAGATGTCCAAGTCTCTTGGAAACTTCTTCACAGTTCGCGAGATCAGTGAGAAGTATGACCTTCAGGTACTTCGTTTCTTCATGTTAAGCGCACATTACAGAAGTCCACTGAACTTCAGTGCTGAATTGATGGAAGCAGCAAAGAGCGGACTTGAGAGAATCATTACAGCAGCTGATCGTCTGAAATTCCTTATGGGAAGCGCGAAGACAGAAGATATGGCAGAGACAGAGGCAGAGAAGTTTGCAAAGTCAGCAGAATATGTTGGAAACTTTGAGAGCGCTATGGATGATGACTTTAATACAGCAGATGCGATCGCTGCAGTATTTGATCTTGTAAAATTCATTAATACGATGACAGACGAAGACAGTTCCAAAGAGTATCTTGAGAATCTGTTTGACCGTCTGGTAAGACTGACAGAAG
Source organism: Ruminococcus sp. OM04-4AA (assembly GCF_003462585.1). NCBI lineage: Bacteria > Bacillati > Bacillota > Clostridia > Eubacteriales > Oscillospiraceae > Ruminococcus > Ruminococcus sp. OM04-4AA. The sequence continues at coordinate 157,977 of NZ_QTZH01000001.1, forward strand.
TACTTGGAATTATTGTTGATAAAGAAGATGAGATTCTTGATTCTGACATTGAAGCACTGATCGCAGAGCGTCAGGCAGCAAGAAAAGAGAAAAATTTTGCAAGAGCAGATGAAATCAGAGATGAACTTCTTGCGAAAGGTATCATTTTGAAAGATACAAGAGAAGGGGTACAATGGAAAAGAGCATAACAGCAGGTTTAGAAGAGTATATCCGGACAATTCCCGGAATGAAAGAGATTGATGCAAAGCAGTGCTCTCCGCTGGTTCTTGCCTATGTGGGAGACTGCGTGTATGATCTGATCATTAAGACAATGGTGGTTGGCCGTGGAAACAGGCCGGTCCACCGTCTTCATGAAGAGACAAGCCAGTATGTGCAGGCATCAGCACAGTCCTTTATGATGCGTTCCATGCAGGAGCATCTGAATGAGGAAGAACATGGAGTTTACCGGAGAGGAAGAAATGCACGATCTGTGTCTCCGGCAAAGAATCAGTCAATTACAGATTACAGAAGAGCGACAGGTTTTGAGGCATTGATCGGACATTTATATCTGACAGGTCAGTATGAACGACTGACAGAGCTTGTAAGTATCGGACTTGAAAGCATTGAAAAAGAGATAAAGGAAAAAGGAGCAGAACATGCAGGAAAATAGAGAACAGGGAACAGAGACATTTGTAATTGAAGGAAGAAATGCCGTATTGGAAGCATTTCGTTCCGGACGTACGATTGACAAGATTTATGTTCTTGACGGATGCCAGGACGGACCGGTAAGAACAATTGTACGTGAAGCGAAAAAACACGGATCTCTGATCAATTTTGTGACAAAAGAAAGACTTTCCCAGCTCTCAGAGACAGGGAAGCATCAGGCGTGATCGCGCATGCGGCAGCATATGAATATTCTACGATTGACGATATGCTTAAACTGGCAGAAGAGAGAGGCGAAGCTCCGTTTCTGATTCTTTTAGACAATATTGAAGATCCGCACAATCTTGGCGCGATCATTCGTACAGCGAACCTTGCAGGTGCACACGGAGTCATTATTCCAAAGAGAAGAGCAGTTGGTCTGACAGCGACAGTTGCGAAGACATCTGCCGGAGCTTTGAATTATACACCGGTCGCAAAGGTGACGAATCTTGTGAAGACAATGGAAGAACTCAAGGAAAAAGGACTCTGGTTTGTATGTGCTGATATGGATGGCGAGCAGATGTATGACCTGAACCTGACAGGACCGATCGGTCTTGTGATCGGAAATGAAGGTGAGGGCGTTGGCCGCCTTGTGAAAGAAAACTGTGATTTCGTTGCAGGAATTCCAATGAAAGGTCAGATTAATTCTCTGAATGCATCTGTGGCAGCAGGCGTTCTTGCTTATGAGATCGTAAGACAGAGGATTTCGCAGAAATAAATATGAGTATTGCTCGAAAAAAGAGTGATAACAGGTGATAATCGGATGAGTAAGTATGACAGAATGACAGATGAGCAGCTTTTATGTGATTACAAAAATGGAAATCAGGAGATTATGGATTACCTGATGGTGAAATATAAATCCATGGTAAGGAAGAAAGCGCGTGCAATGTATCTGTTGGGTGGAGAGAACGAGGATCTGATCCAGGAAGGAATGATCGGTCTGATCAAAGCAGTGCGGGATTTTGATGTAACGCAGAAAACATCATTTTCAAGTTTTGCAGAACTTTGTGTCTCCAGACAGATGTACTCGGCAATTGAGGCATCAAATCGAAAAAAGCATCTGCCTTTGAATTCTTATGTTTCGTTATATGAAGACAGTGAACAGGTAGGAGAGGGGAGAAGTCTTCCTTTGATTGACACGATAGAATCATCGAAGGAGAATGATCCGGAAGTTCTCTATTTTGGAAAAGAATATACAGAAGCTTTTGCGGAGCAGCTCAAAGAATTGCTCAGTCCATTAGAAAATCATGTTCTTTATCTGCACTTGATGGGAACGGATTATCGGACGATTGCGGAATTACTTGGAAAGAGTCCGAAGTCAGTGGACAATGCACTTCAGAGGATCAAGACAAAAGCACAAAAGATTCTGCCGTAAAGGAGAAATACGGATGAAGAAAAAATACAATTACTTTTTGGCACTTGCAGTCTTTCTGGTGATCATGATCTGCTTTAACAAATTCGGATACATCATTTCTTATCTGGCCGCAATTGGCGGGCCTCTGGTTATGGGAAACAATGGAACAATGGTGGTTTATGAGTTCCTGATGAGTCATTTGAATCTGGTATCGGCAATTTTGTACCTTATGGTTCTGCCTATTCCTGCTTTATGGTATTATCTTGCTTTTCAGCTACGTGAAGGAGGAATCCGTGCAATCCCAGGCAAATGCAGAAGAGTCGGATGGGACGGATGCGTTTTAATCGCGCTGTTTACTTTTGGCATGATACACGTGACCAGTATTATACTGGCAATTGTAGCACGGTCACTTCCGGATGCGATGGATAATTATCAGAATCTGATAGAAATTCCGGCCTGACAGAATATTCGCTGATGTGGGTTTTCAGTACATTGATTCTTCCACCTCTTGTGGAAGAAATGATTTTCCGGGGTTTGATCCAGAAATATCTTGAACGTGCCGGAATGCATTGGATCCTGGCGAATGTTGTACAGGCGGTTCTGTTTGGAGTGTTCCATCAAAATCTCGTACAGGGAATTTATGCGGCACTTTTGGGGTTTGCACTTGGATTTGTGGCGCATCGCTATAACACTCTGGCGGCATCCATGCTGATGCACATGTTCTATAATCTGATGGGAACGCTGATCGTAGATCTTGAGAGCAGATTCCTTCCGACAATAGTAATGGGAATGATTATCCTGATCAGTATTCCGATGACAGTGAGTGCTGTGACGTTGATTTGTCTGACAACAAATAATAAAAAAACAGAGGTTTGAGAAGATGAGATTTGTAATACAAAGAGTAACAGAGGCATCTGTTACGATTGATGGTGAGATATCAGGAAAGATTGGAAAAGGGTATCTTGTTCTGATTGGAGTAGCAGATACAGACACAAAAGAGATTGCAGACAAAATGATACGAAAAATGATCGGACTTCGTATTTTTGAAGATGAACAGGGAAAAACAAACCTTTCGCTTGCTGATGTGGACGGAGGTCTTCTTCTGGTTTCACAGTTTACGTTATATGCAAACTGTAAGAGAGGAAACAGACCAAGCTTTATTGAAGCAGGAAAACCGGATATGGCGAATGAGATGTATGAATATATCATTGAAAAATGCAGGGAATCAGTGGATGAAGTACAGACCGGAGAGTTTGGAGCTGATATGAAGGTTCAGCTGCTCAATGACGGGCCATTTACCATTTTGCTGGATTCAGATCAGCTTTAACTTGACAATCAAACTCAAGTAGTGTATATTTAATTTTGCGTTCTGCTGGAACGCAATAAGCTGTCTTGGCGCAGTCGGTAGCGCGTCGCTTGGTAAGGCGGAGGTCGGGGGTTCAAGTCCCCTAGACAGCTTTGAATCTTTCCCCGGAAACGCCCGTAAGTGCGGTGTTTTCGGGGTTTTTCTTTTGTGAAAATTCCAATCCGTAGGATTTTACAGACTTTCCTATGGACTTACAGGCTTGAAAGAAAAAAGCAATTCCTTGTTGAAGATTCTTTCACTTGTCATAAAATATGTTATACTGAAGTTAATTGAAGTGGTGGTTCAAGGTGACGGGTTCTGCAGAAGGGGAAGCCGTATGAGCGAAAAGAATTATGAAACAAGTGAATTAAAAGAACTGAAAGATGCGTTACAGACGTTTACAGAGTTTGTATGGGAGATGGAAGAATATCTGCCGGAATTTTATCATTTTTTTGATGCGATGAGGCAGAACATTGAGATTTTTCTTCAGGTTGGCGAAGAGGATGAAGAACAGATTCATGAGATTTTGGAACGGGATTGGGAGAAAGCACATGCACCGCTTGTGGGAGTACAGTGTTATGATTTTCAAGAATCACATCCAGAGGCAGAAGCAGGAACTTGTGTTTATTTTGCGAATCTTTTGACAGAAATCGGTCGTTTTTTTGAACCGATGAGTATGTTAGGAGTGTTTTGAAAGAAGTGAAAAGGAGGAACGGATATGGCATCGTTTTTAGAAGACATCACACCATTTTATGGGACAGGAGAACGGAATGGGAAAGGACAGACACTGGAAGAATTTCTGGAAGAATATGATCCATATCGATATAAAAATCCGTGTTGTACAACAGACACAGTTGTTTTCTCTTATAAAGATGAACAGGCACTGAAAGAGGGACGATTAAAGGTGCTTTTGGTTAAGAGAGGAAATCATCCAGTATTGGGTGTTGGGCTCTTCCGGGAGGATTTGTAAATTTGCGGGAGAATCTGGAGGATACAGCAAGACGGGAACTGCAGGAAGAGACCGGAGTCAGCGGACTTCCGGTGGAACAGTTTGCCTGTTATGGAGATTATCAGAGAGATCCGAGAGCGAGGATCATTACAAGTGCGTATCTTTCTATTGTAAAGGAGTCGGATGTAAGTGTGGAGGCCGGAGATGATGCGGCAGATGCGGCGTGGTTTGAGATAGAGATGGAACCGGAGACAGTATATGAAGAAGATGGATGGGAAAAGACGGAATATCATCTGACAATTCAAAATCAGGATCAGAAAATGAATGCAGTTGTTCAGAAAAAGGAGCTGACAGGATTGGTCAAAGAAAAATACTATGTTGTAAAAGAGGGTGGAGGAATTGCAGTGGATCACGCGGCTATTCTGGCACAGGCTTATGAATTATTAAAAGGCAGATTGTAAGCGGAAAAAGAATCTCTTGTGGTTGTTCTTTTTATGTGATAAGATATTGAGCATGAAAGCCTGTAGGATAAATCACACTTCCGAAGGAATGTGACAGATCATCCGGATGGTACTTATGGTTAGTAGGAGGAAGATATGGAGAACGAAACAGTTTCAAAGAATTTTATTGAACAGGAGATAGATAAGGATCTGGCAGAAGGAGTTTACGATCATGTATGCACCCGTTTCCCACCGGAGCCGAATGGATACCTTCATATTGGTCATGCGAAGTCTATCCTTTTGAACTATGGACTGGCAGAGAAGTATAATGGTGAATTCCATATGAGATTTGATGATACGAACCCGACAAAGGAGAAGACAGAATTTGTTGAGTCTATCAAAGAGGATATTAAGTGGCTGGGCGCTGACTGGAAGGATCATCTTTATTTTGCATCCGATTATTTTGATCAGATGTATGAGTGCGCTGTGAAGCTGATCAAGAAAGGAAAAGCATTCGTCTGTGATCTTACAGCAGAACAGATGCGTGAATATAGAGGAACACTTACAGAACCAGGAAAAGAAAGTCCATATAGAAATCGTTCTGTAGAGGAGAACCTTGAGCTTTTTGAGAATATGCGTGCCGGAAAGTATGCAGACGGAGAGAAAGTTCTTCGTGCAAAGATCGACATGGCATCACCGAATATCAATATGCGTGACCCGATCATTTATCGTGTTGCCCGCATGACACATCACAATACAGGTGATAAGTGGTGTATTTATCCAATGTATGATTTCGCTCATCCGATCGAGGATGCAATCGAGGGAATCACACATTCCATCTGTACACTTGAGTTTGAAGATCACAGACCTCTTTATGACTGGGTTGTAAAAGAATGTGAATTCGAGAACCCACCGCGTCAGATTGAGTTCGCAAAACTGTATCTTACGAATGTTGTAACAGGAAAGCGTTATATTAAGAAGCTCGTAGAAGATAAGATTGTTGATGGCTGGGATGATCCAAGACTGGTTTCTATCGCAGCGCTCAGAAGAAGAGGATTTACACCGGAGTCAATCAAGATGTTTATTGATATGTGTGGTATTTCCAAGAGCCAGAGCTCTGTTGATTATGCGATGCTTGAGTACTGTATCCGTGAAGATCTGAAGATGAAGCGTTCTCGTATGATGGCTGTACTTGATCCGATCAAGCTTGTGATTGATAACTATCCGGAAGGAGAAGTTGAATATCTGGATGTTGCGAACAATCTGGAGAACGAAGAACTCGGACAGCGTAAAGTTCCGTTCTGTCGTGAACTTTACATCGAGAGAGACGACTTCATGGAAGAACCGCCAAAGAAATATTTCCGCTTGTTCCCAGGGAATGAAGTTCGTCTGATGCACGCATATTTTGTGAAGTGTGAAAGCTTTGTAAAGGATGAGAATGGTAACGTGACAGAAGTTCACTGTACTTATGATCCTGAGACAAAGGCTGGAAGTGGATTTACAGGACGTAAGGTGAAAGGAACAATTCATTGGGTTCCGGCACCATATGCACAGAAAGCAGAAGTAAGACTGTATGAGAACCTTGTAGATGAAGAGAAGGGTGTATACAATAAAGAGGATGGTTCTCTGAACCTGAATCCAAATTCTCTGAAGATTATCAAAGATGCTTATGTGGAGCCAAGCTTTGCAGATGCGAAAGCTTATGATAGCTTCCAGTTTGTAAGAAACGGATTTTTCTGTATCGATGCAAAGGATTCTACACCGGAGAATCTGGTATTTAACCGTATTGTTTCTCTGAAGAGTTCTTTCAAACTGCCGAAGAAATAAAAAACGGACTGCCGTGATCACAATGAGAAATTGTTCACGGCAGTTTTTCATAGTTGTAGGTGTGATGCAGAGGGAGAACAAGAATGTATGAATTGACAATGAGTTTGAATCCAAAATCAAAAACTCCGCTGTACGAACAGATTTATGAATTTATCAAGGAAGAGATTCAGAATAACGTAATACAGAGTGGAGAGCGGCTTCCATCTACAAGAGCATTGAGTAAGCATCTGGTAGTGAGCAGGAGTACAGTAGAACTTGCATATGAACAGCTCCTGTCGGAAGGGTATGTGGAGGCAATCCCATGCAAAGGATATTTTGTCGCAAAGATCGAAGGCATATATCAGCTTCAGAAGAGACCGGAGATCAAAGTTGAACCGATTTCTTCAGGAGTGACAGAATATTCGTATGATTTCACTCCGAACGGTGTGGATCTCAACAGTTTTCCGTATAATGTCTGGAGAAAATTATCCAAAGAATGCCTGATAGATGATAAGGCAGAGATGTTCCGATTGGGGAATCCTCAAGGGGAATATGGGCTTCGGAATGTAATCAGCAGTTATTTGCATCAGGCAAGAGGAATACACTGTCATCCGGATCAGATCATTATTGGAGCAGGAAGTGATTATCTGCTTATGCTTTTAACGACAGTGATTGGAAATTGTCATAAAGTTGCGCTGGAAAACCCAACCTATGGACAGGCCTATCGTTTGTTTGAACGATTAAGCTATAAAGTCTGTACTGTTGATATGGATCAAAGCGGGATGCGGATTGATGAATTAGAGAAATCAGGGGCGGATATTGCATTTGTCATGCCGTCTCATCAATATCCACTTGGATGTGTTATGCCGATACAAAGAAGAATGGAACTTTTGAAATGGGCAGATGGGGCAGAAGGCAGATATATTATTGAAGATGATTACGATAGTGAATTTCGATATAAAGGAAAGCCGATTCCGGCACTGCAGGGAAGTGATAGCAATGGGAAAGTGATTTATACAGGTACCTTTTCTAAATCACTGGCACCTTCTATTCGAATGAGCTATATGGTGCTTCCGGAACATATTTTGAAAATTTATCAGGAAAAATGCAGATTCATCAGTTCTACTGTCTCCAAGGTGGATCAGATGATTCTTCAGAAATTTATGGAAGAAGGCTATTATGAGCGACATCTGAATAAAACACGCGCATTATATAAGAACAGGCATGATGTTCTGATCAGTAGCCTTCGGAAGATGAAAGAGATTCTGGAAATTTCCGGAGAAAATGCAGGTGTTCACCTGTTGCTGCATTTTAAGACGGATGATTCCGAAAAGGATTTGATTGAAAAAGCGGCGAAACAAGGTGTCAGAGTTTATGGCTTATCAGAGTATTGTGTAAAAGATAATGAAGACAGTACAGGAAAAGCGGTGATTCTGTTAGGTTATGCAAACATGAATGAGGAGAGAATCCGTGCAGCAGTTCAACTACTCTGTAAGGCATGGAAATAGATGATAGAAGAACAGGCTGTATTTTAATAAAAAAGAGAAGCGGATCGTTCAATTTTATTAAGTGTAAGATTGAACCATCCGCTTTCTCTTTTATTATTCGTTTTCAGCAATCGTATCATCTGATTCATCAGAAACTGCTGGTTGTGTTTCTGCTTCAGAAGAGTCAGCGCTGTCAACATCAGATTTTTCAGTTAAATCATCTGGTCGGGCTGCCTGCAAAGATACATAAGATCTTTCCTGTGTTGGTTCAAGATCCTGATCCAAATCAAATGTATCGGAATCCGTTTCTTCTTTATTGCTATCGGTGCTATCTGCTTTTATATCAGAGGATGTACTTTTTGATTTTTTGATCAGACGAACAGCAAGAAGTCCGATTGCAGTACCAACAGTGCCAAGTCCAACTATCCATTTGATTAATTTTTTCAATTCTATAGTCTCCCTTCTATTAAACTAAATTTGATACTGATAAACAGTTTGCTCTCAGGGGAAAACCGCCTGATTTACTTTCTATTGTAATACTTTTATCGCAGAAATACAATATTTCTGACATTTAAATAAAAAAATGCGAAATAACGTTTTACAACCCTGCAAAAGTATAGTATAATTTTTAAGGCGGTAATGGTTATAAGTACCGCTGATTAATATTATTTACAAGCAAACATACGCAGGAGGGTTTGAAATGGTAAAAGCAGTAGTTGGTGCAAACTGGGGCGATGAAGGAAAGGGTAAGATCACAGACATGCTCGCCAGAGAGGCAGATATCATCGTTCGTTTTCAGGGTGGTGCGAATGCAGGCCATACAATTGTGAATGATTACGGAAAATTTGCGCTGCATACACTGCCATCAGGTGTGTTCTATGGACATACGACCAGCATCATTGGTAATGGTGTCGCACTGGATGTGCCGCGTCTTTTCGCAGAGGTACAGTCTATAGTAGAAAAAGGTGTTCCGATGCCGAAGATTCTTGTATCCGACAGAGCACAGATGGTAATGTCTTATCACAAGAATTTTGACGCATATGAAGAAGAGAGACTCGGAGGAAAATCTTTCGGTTCCACAAAGTCAGGAATTGCTCCGTTCTATTCAGATAAGTATGCAAAGATCGGTTTTCAGGTTAGTGAGCTGTTTGATGATGAACTTTTGAAGGAGAAGGTTGTGCGCGTGGCAGAGCAGAAGAATGTACTGCTTGAGCATTTATACCACAAACCACTGATTAATCCTGATGAGTTATATAACGAACTGATGGAATATAAGAAAATGGTAGAGCCGTTTGTAGCTAATGTATCTCTTTATCTTCACGAGGCAATCAAAGAAGGAAAGACAGTTCTTCTTGAAGGACAGTTAGGATCCATGAAAGATCCGGATCACGGAATTTATCCAATGGTTACATCTTCCTCAACACTTGCAGGATACGGTGCGGTCGGAGCAGGAATCCCACCATACGAGATCAAGCAGATCGTTACAGTATGTAAAGCATACTCAAGTGCAGTAGGAGCCGGAGCTTTCGTAAGCGAGATCTTTGGAGAGGAAGCAGACGAGCTTAGAAGACGTGGTGGTGACGGCGGAGAGTTCGGCGCTACAACAGGACGTCCAAGAAGAATGGGATGGTTTGACTGTGTTGCATCCAAATATGGCTGCAGAATGCAGGGAACAACAGATGTAGCATTTACAGTACTCGACGTACTCGGATATCTGGATGAGATTCCGGTATGTGTTGGTTATGAGATCAACGGAGAAGTTACTACAGAATTCCCGGTAACACATCTTCTTGAGAAGGCAAAACCGGTTTACAAAGTTCTTCCGGGATGGAAAGAAGACATCCGTGGAATCAAAAACTACGAAGATCTTCCGGAAAACTGCCGTAAATACATTGAATTCATTGAGAAAGAGATCGAGTATCCGATCACAATGATCAGTAACGGACCAGGAAGAGACGATATTATTTATCGTAATAAATAATGAAACAGAAATACAGGACAGGAAGTGAAAGCTTTCCGTCCTGTATTTTTTATATATTAGAATATATAAAAACGCTCCGCTTAGGATGTGCACTGCGGCGTACAATGTAGTTGTCACTCCGCTTGGGATTTGCCCGGAAAACAAAAAAGATAGTAATAAATCAGAAGGTTCCTCATATAATATATAGCTGAGAAAAAAAGAAGGAGGAATTCGATGGAAGAGAACAGCAATGAAAAAGACAGAGAAAATTTATCCATGGAAGAATATCTGAAGAGGAGACAGGCAGTAAAAACCCGGGAAACAGCTTCACGTGCATCCCGGGGAGTAGATTCTGTCAGTGCATTACTGACTGCAGTATTTTATTTATGATCAAGAATTGTCTTTGGAATCATCTTTCAACAGTCGTGTGACCATCAGCAGTCCATAGAGAATAACAGGAACAAAAATGGTTGCAGCGATAGATGCTTTAAGAAGATCAGAAGCAACAGGCGAATCAATCAGTGCAAAAATCAGTGTGCACAAATACATTGCGATAAGAATAAAAACCCCCAGCAGTGCAGAAATACGTTTCAGTTTTTTCATGTAACCAGTCCTTTCATACGCCAATATAGTAATAGTAACAGTATATATCAAATAATTGTTTACGGCAAATAAAATTTGTTATATAATAGAAAGGCGATTGAATTCGAAGTTTAAAGATAAAGGAGCAATATACAATGAGTGAGAAATGTTTATTAGACCAGTGGCGTGATATGGCCTATGACCGCAATCTTCCGAAAGATCAGCTGGAGAAGTTCTGGGGAACATACTTTACAATCGAAAGAGAGATTTATGAGCAGCTGCTCGAGAACCCGGATGAAGAAGTGAAGGGAACAGTGAAAGAACTTGCTGAGAAATATGGACAGGATGTCATGACAATGGTTGGATTCCTTGACGGAATCAATGACAGTCTGAAGACAGCAAACCCGATCGAGACAATGGAAGAAGATACAGTTGTAAGTCTTGCATTTGATAAAGAACTTCTTTACAAGAACATGATCGATGCAAAAGCTGACTGGCTGTATGGACTCCCACAGTGGGATAAGATCTTTGATGCAGAGACAAAGAAACGTCTGTATCGTGAGCAGAAACAGTCCGGTACAGTTCGCAAGGCGAAAAAGATCGGAAGAAATGATCCATGTCCGTGCGGAAGTGGAAAGAAATATAAATTCTGCTGTGGAAAGAACGCATAAGAATCAGATTACTGGCGGTATGTATTGAAAGATACATACCGTTTTGTACTTTTAGGTATAAGCGTATATATTTAAAAGAAAAGGACATACTGATATTGTTCTAATAAGATTAAGAGGAGGAAATCAGTATGCCAGAATTAAGCTGTACCGTACAGACATGTGTACACAATTATCAGTATCTTTGCGAACTGGATAAGATCCAGGTGGGAGGAAACAGTGCGAAGAATGCACAGGAGACCTGTTGCGATAGCTTTGAAGAAAGAAGAGAGGGAAGTTATAGCAACAAGACGGATTCGATGAAGTCTGTTTCAGATTGCTCAGATGTTGACTGTCAGGCGAAAGCTTGCAGATATAATGAAGAGTGCAAATGTCACGCAGGGAAAATCAGTGTAGAAGGCGGTGACGCCTGCCACAGCAGTGGGACAGAATGTGCAACATTTGATTGTTGCTGTAATTGAGTATCAGATAAAAGTATAAAATCGTGATAAATAGAAAGAGATTTGGAAGAGACGATCTTCTGAATCTCTTTTTCTACTGTTGACTCTGTTATTGTAACCGCGTTATAATCGTAATATGTATATTTAACAGAAGAAAGGAAATGATCGTACATGAGTGAATATCGACAGGATGAGCATACGACAGCGAAAGAGGCGTCAAAGACTCATACAGATCAAAGTTATAGGCACAATTCGTGGGAAGAGCATGAAAAAAGAAGGTATAGCTTCAAAGAACAGGCCATAAAAAGTATGACGATGTTTTTTGTTGTTGCGTCATGTATCTTATTTTATTTTGCACTTTTAAGATTGGGACAGATTTCATCTGTATTTAAGCAGTTTTTAACAGTGGCAAAACCTATTATTTATGGACTGGCAATTGCATATTTGTTGAATCCGATTGTGAAGTGGATAGACCGTCGGATGATTCCGTTTTTGGAGAAACATTGTCCCAAATTAAAGAAGAAAAAACAGATATCAAGAGGAGTTGGAATCTTCGTATCTGTCATCTTGATGATAGCGTTGATTGTTACACTCCTAAACATGATGATTCCGGAGTTATATGGAAGTATCCGCGACATGATTTTCAATGTGCCGAGCCAGATGAACCGGTTTATCCATGAATTCAGTAAGATGCATTCTTCTGATTCAACAGTTGGAAAGATGTTGGAGAGCATAGTTGAAGAAGCAAGTGATTTTGTTCAGAACTGGATGAAGACAGATTTGATGGAGAAAGTGAATCTGTGGATGACACAGCTTACTGTGGGAATGATTCAGATGGTTCGTGAAGTCTTTAATTTTATTATTGGAATCATTGTCTCTATTTATGTTTTGTTTAGCAAAGAGAAGTTCCAGAAGCAGACAAAGAAGCTGATCTACGCTGTATTTCGTCCGGGACAGGCCAACATGATTCTTCAGATTGGCGGAAAAAGTAATGAAATCTTCGGTGGATTTATTATCGGAAAGATTATTGATTCTCTGATTATCGGAGTAATCTGTTTTATAGGATTATCAATTCTGAATATGCCATATACAATGCTGGTCAGCGTGATCGTAGGAGTGACAAATGTAATTCCATTCTTTGGACCGTATATCGGAGCAATTCCGAGTGCAATTCTGATTTTGCTTGCAGATCCATTGAAAGGACTCTATTTTATCATTTTTGTTATTGCATTGCAGCAGTTTGATGGAAATGTGCTGGGACCAAAGATTTTAGGAAATTCGACAGGACTTTCCTCATTCTGGGTTGTTTTCTCAATCCTGATCGCAGGGGGATTATTTGGTATTCCGGGAATGCTTTTTGGTGTACCGACATTTGCGGTGATTTATTATATTGTAAATATGCTGGTTAATTCTATCCTGAAGAAAAAAGAACTTCCAACAGATACAGAGTGCTATGGGAAGAACGGATATGTAGATTCCGAAGGAATTTATATACAGAAAGAAAAACAGGAAGAGATAAAAGAAATACAAGAAGAAAAGGGAGATAAGGACAATGCCGATTCGAGTACAAAATGATTTGCCGGTAAAAGAAATATTGGAACAAGAGAACATCTTTGTGATGGATGAGCTGCGTGCGGCACATCAGGATATCCGTCCGATCAGTATCGGACTTCTGAATCTGATGCCACTTAAGGAAGATACAGAACTTCAGATTCTGAGAGCACTTTCAAACTCTCCGCTGCAGGTGGATGTTACTTTCGTAAGAGTGACAAGTCATGTATCAAAGAATACATCAACAAGTCACATTTATAAGTTCTATGAAGCTTTTGATGATATCAAGGATAAAAAGTTTGACGGATTTATTATCACGGGCGCACCTGTAGAACAGATGCCGTTTGAAGATGTAGATTATTGGGAAGAACTGAAACGTATTATGGAGTGGACAAAGACAAATGTTGTGTCTACACTTCATCTTTGCTGGGGAGCACAGGCTGGTATTTATTATCATTATGGAATTGATAAGGTACAACTTCCGGAAAAACGTTCAGGTTTGTTCTGGCACCATGTAAGGAACAGAAAGATTCCGATTGTCAGAGGATTTGATGATAAGTTTCTGGCACCGCATTCCAGACATACAGAAGTTCCGCAAGATCTATTGGAAAAAGATGACAGAATTACAATTCTTGCAGATTCGGAAGAAGCAGGAGTTTATCTTTGCATGGCGCAGGATGGACGTCAGATCTTTGTAATGGGACATCCGGAGTACGATAGAATGACACTGGATTCTGAGTATAAGAGAGATCTGGGAAAAGGATTGAATCCACAGATTCCGGAGAATTATTATCCGAACGACGATCCAGAGAAGAAACCAATGCTGACCTGGAGAGCGCATTGCAATAACCTGTATACGAACTGGTTGAATTATTATGTATATCAGGTGACACCTTATGATCTGTATGGAACACCGTTCTAAAGGTTTGGATTAGAGAGCTTTCGTATAATGATAAGAAAAAACAAAAAAGCACCTTCGGAAGATACTATTCTTCCGAAAGTGCTTTTTCTATATCTTGTTGCCGATTACGAATATCCTTAACAACTCTGAAACCAATTCCTATCGCCCAATCCAGTTGTCGAAAGAATCCGGTTTTACAGATATGAAATCATTCTGTACATTCGCGCTGTTCAGCTTGATCTGCTGTCGGCTCTTTTCAGCAGCTTCTTCAGATTCAAATAGCTGATCTTCCGGCAGTGTCAGTGCGCCGCAGGAGCCGATCAGCTGAATGATATAGTTCTCCCCCTGCTTGCGTGCAATCTTTCCTTTACGGATTGTTGTGTTGTTCTCAAGAATATAGATAACATCATCTTTATTGTACATCATTTCACATCCTCTTCATCAAATTCCAGGGTGATATAGTTGAATCTGTCGTCCTTCCAGATCTTAATGACTTTGCCTTTGCGGGTCTTCAAGCGTTCCCGGTTCTTGAAATTCGTGCTTGCGCCGTAGGCATGCTCGAGCATATACCAATAGGAAGTGGGAAGCTCATGTTCGACAATCTCCAAATAATCACCGACAGAGCAGCAATCCGGCTGTTCTGTAGTAAAGTCCATTGTTCGCATACTCTCACCTTCTGTTTCGTGTCTATAGAATCTATTATACTCTAAACACAGAATATCTCAAGAGAATTATTTCACCAACTTGTTTTTTACTTTCAAGTATTTTATAATAATGAATTGCAATGCTTGTGGGCAGGAAAGAATAAACTTCCTGTATACGAGATAAGAAGACAGATAAAAATGTGGTAACTGTTCAGAGCCAACCTTCAAAATGCTACGCATTTTGAAGGTGTGGCGTATCCGCCAAATAAAATTTCAAAAACAGTCTTAAAAATGCAAGCATTTTACCTCTTTTTTGAAATTTTGCTTGGCTCTGAACAGTTACAAAATGTGAAAATAAATTGGAGGTTATTAACAGAGATGAATCGAATTGCAAGATTTGAAAAAGTGAGTAAAGAAAAGTTTTTTGAAGGGTGGAAAGACACATTTGAGACAGCGGAAGAAAAAGAGATGGAAGCAATCTATGAGTCTTTAAAACTTCCAGGAAGAGCGACAGCCGGAAGTGCAGGATATGACTTCTTTGCACCGGTGAAAATCACACTGAAACCGGGAGAAACCGTCAAGATTCCAACAGGAGTCCGTGTATGGATGGAACAGGATTGGGTACTGAAGTGTTATCCGAGAAGTGGTCTGGGATTCAAGTACAGACTGCAGCTGAATAATACAGTAGGAATTATCGACAGTGATTATTATTATTCCGATAATGAAGGACAGATCTTTGCAAAGATCACAAATGATTCTAATGAAGGAAAAACCGTAGAAGTAGAAGCAGGAGATGGGTTCATGCAGGGAATCTTCGTACAGTACGGAATTACATTAGATGATGACGTGACAGAAGTAAGAAATGGTGGATTTGGAAGTACAACAAAAAAGAAATAAAAGGCTGACAGAATAATTTGTAAGAAAAAGGGAAACCTAAACTCAGTGAAGCCAAGGCAAATAAGAGGCAGAAAAAAGAGGGTTAGGTTTTATGATCAGAAAGATTAAAAAAGAAGTCGGTTGTTCTTTTAAAGAAAATATTCAATATATGGATCAGACCCTTCCGGTGGAGAAAAGCTTTGACATTATCCGCCGGGAGATGGAGATCGGTGGAAAAGAATCGGTATTCTACTACATTGATGGATTTATAAAAGATGAAGCAATGTTAAAGATTATGGATTCTTTTCTTTCTATTACAGCAGAAGATCTCCCACAGGATGCGGAAACTTTTTCGAAACAGAAGATTCCTTATGTAGAAGTGGATGTGTTGAAATGTTTTGATGATATTCTGAGAAATGTGCTCTCCGGTACAGCGGTGTTTTTTGTAGATGGCTATGATGCGGCACTGTGTATGGACTGCAGAAGTTATCCTGCCCGCGGTGTAGACGAGCCGGATAAGGATAAATCGCTTCGCGGTTCCAGAGATGGTTTTGTAGAGACAATTGTATTTAATACGGCACTGATGCGGAGAAGGATCAGAGATCCACATCTGATTATGGAAATGACAGAAGCGGGTCAGAGCTCCAGAACGGACATAGCAGTCTGCTATATGTCAGACCGTGTAGATGAAGAACTTTTAAACAATATAAAATCAAGGATTGAGAAACTTGAGGTAGATGACCTGAGAATGAATCAGCAGAGTCTTGCAGAAGCACTTTTCAAGAGAAAATGGTTCAATCCTTTCCCAAAATTCAAATTTACAGAGAGACCGGATACGGCAGCAGCCTGTCTTTTGGAAGGAAAGGTTGTAATTCTGGTAGATAACGCGCCGTCGGCAATGATACTTCCAACGTCCATTTTGGATATGATAGAAGAGGCAAATGATTATTATTTTCCGACGTTGACCGGGATGTATCTGAAGATTTCTAGAACTCTGATCACAATTGCAACAGTGTTTTTTACACCATTGTATTTATTATATATGCAGAATCCGCAGTGGCTACCGGGCGTTTTTTCATTTGTAATGGTGCGTGATCAGATCAATCTTCCATTGATTTGGCAGTTTCTTCTGCTAGAACTGTCAATTGATGGTTTACGGCTGGCTGCAATGAATACGCCAACGATGCTCAGTACTCCGTTGAGTGTGATCGCCGGTATTGTGATGGGAGAATTTTCGGTAGAATCCGGTTGGTTCAATTCAGAAGTAATGCTATATATGGCATTTGTGGCAGTGGCAAATTATACACAGCCGAATTTCGAACTTGGATATGCATTGAAATTTATGAGACTGATGCTTCTTGTACTGACTGCAGTATTTAATCTGTATGGATTTGTTGCGGGATGTGTTTTGGTATTATGTTTCCTCGTGTTTAATAAAACACTTTCAGGAAGAAATTATCTAAATGTAAAACTTAACTGACAAAATCTTAATTTTGTTAAAATATCTTTGCTCTTTATTATAAAAGATGATATGATATAGAAAATATTGCTTATCCGGGAAATACATGTCTGCTATATGGAAGGTAGTGGCGGTTTCCGGAAGAAAGAGAGCAGGAGGTTATTGACATGAGAGAGTTCGTTATTACCGTGAACAGTACTGTAGACTTACCGAAGGAATGGCTGGAAGAGAGACATGTTCCGGTTCTTCCGTTGAAATATACAATTGATGGAGAGAATTATACAGATATGTCAGGATTGACAGCAAAAGAGTTCTTTCAGAAATTAAGAGAAGGCCATATGTCTGTGACTTCTCAGATCAATCCGGAGGAAGCACGCGAGATGCTGGAACCGTTTGTGAAAGAAGGAAAAGATGTGCTTCATCTTGGATTCTCTTCCGGATTAAGCGGAACATACAATAGTATGCGAATCGCGGCGGAAGAACTGGCGGAGGATTATCCGGAAGCAAAGATTATCGTGATCGATACACTTTGCGCCTGCCTGGGAGAGGGCTTGCTTTTGTACTATGCTCTTAAGTTGAAAGAAGAAGGCAAGACGATTGATGAGATCGCAAAGTGGGCAGAAGAGAACAAGCTTCACGTTTGCCATAATGTTACGGTGGATGATCTGAATCATCTGCAGAGAGGTGGACGTATTTCCAAAGCGGCAGCAGTTTTGGGGACACTCGTGCAAGTGAAACCGATCATACATATGGATAACAATGGAAAACTTCAGGTGATTGCGAAAGAACGTGGTCGCAAGAAGTCTCTGAATAAAATTGTTGATATGGCAGTAGAACAGTCGAAAGGCTGGGAGAATGAGATCATAATGATCACGCACGGAGATTGCCTGAAAGATGCAGAGTATGTTGCCGGACGTGTCAGAGAGAAGATGGGAATAGAGAATATTCTGATCAATAATATCGGAACAGTCATTGGAAGTCATACAGGACCGGGCGTTGTTGCTGTATTCTGTATGGGAAATGAGAGATAAAAGTTTAGAAAAAAACTGAAGAAAATTCAATTAAAGTGTTGACAGGAAAGAGTGGATATGGTAAATTAGATGTTGCGTTAAGCAAAAAACAAAGTAGAGTATCCACTCTCACCGCAGCACAATTGAGTGACTGATGGTTCGATATCGATAATAAGGAGCTCCTGTTGGAGTTATTACATTTGTCGGGTGGATATGATATTCACTCGTTTTTTTGTGTTTTCGCGTAAGAACCTAAAGGAAATTCATTTGACGGAGGTATACGACAATTAGCGATTTAATGATTAACGAGCAGATCAGAGATAAAGAAGTAAGATTGATCAGCGCGGATGGGGAACAGTTAGGCATCATGTCATCCAGAGACGCAATGAAGCTTGCACAGGAAGCAGAGCTTGATCTGGTGAAGATTGCACCGGGAGCAAAGCCACCGGTATGCAAGATCATTGACTATGGTAAGTACAAATACGAGCAGACTCGTAAAGAGAAAGAAGCCAAGAAGAAACAGAAAACTGTTGAAATCAAAGAAGTGCGTTTATCACCGAACATTGATACGAATGACCTGAATACCAAAGTGAACAATGCTAAGAAGTTCATTTCCAAGGGAAATAAGGTTAAGGTGACACTGCGTTTCAGAGGTCGTGAGATGGCTCACGTACAGCAGAGCAAGCATATCCTTGATGATTTTGCAAAGCAGCTGGAAGATGTTGCTACAGTAGAAAAGGCAGCAAAACTGGAAGGCAGAAATATGAGTATGGTTTTAACTGAAAAACGTTAAGACAATATGATCCGGGATGAAGATCCTGTAAGGCAGCACAATAAAGGAGGAAATTATCATGCCAAAAATTAAAACAAATAGAGCGGCAGCAAAGCGCTTCAAAGTAACAGGTACAGGAAAGCTGAAAAGAAATAAAGCTTACAAGAGCCATATCTTAACAAAGAAGTCTACAAAGAGAAAGAGAAATCTGAGACAGGCAACTATTACAGATGCAACAAATGTAAAGAACATGAAGAAGGTTTTACCATATCTGTAAGATTTGGAAGTAGATTAAGGAGGAGATTAGGAAATGGCAAGAATCAAAGGCGGAATGAACGCTAAGAAGAAACATAACAGAACACTGAAACTGGCTAAAGGATACAGAGGAGCTCGTTCCAAACAGTACAGAGTTGCAAAACAGTCTGTAATGAGAGCACTCACATCTTCTTACGCAGGAAGAAAACAGCGTAAGCGTCAGATGAGACAGCTTTGGATCGCTCGTATTAACGCAGCTGCAAGAATGAATGGACTTTCTTACAGCAAATTCATGTATGGTCTTAAACTGGCTAACGTTGACATGAACAGAAAGATGCTTGCAGAGCTTGCAGTAAGCGATAGAGAAGGATTCGCAGCACTCGCAGCAGTAGCAAAAGAGAAACTTGCTTAATTTGAGCTTGTATTTTCGCCCGGTTTTCTTCGGAAGACCGGGTTTTCTTATTGTATTAATTGTATATAAAAAATAAATTTTTAAAAAAATTAAAAAAACTGTTGACATTTAATGCCGCAACGTGTATTATAGTCGTTGTGGCAAGGCGGTAACGCAGATGACCACGGTAAAATGATGATATGCGGAAGTGTCGGAACTGGCAGACGAGCAAGACTAAGGATCTTGTGATCAATGCGATCGTGTGGGTTCAAGTCCCATCTTCCGCATCATTTCAAAAAATATTTCAGAATGCGGAAGTGTCGGAACTGGCAGACGAGCAAGAC